>JAIWHQ010000017.1:0-14243 GCA_048629575.1 Thermoplasmatota archaeon
CCAACTCCATCAGTACATAACACCAATGCATATGTTCCAAATTCTATCATTCCTGCATAATGTCCGCCAAGAGGTCTGCCGATTCCTTTTCTTGTTGATGTAATACTTGAAAGTAGTTCTTTTACTGCTTGTTCTTCTTTTTCTATGTCAACCCCTGATTTTGCATATGTCATTTTTTTCAAAGTATCACCTTGTGACATATTGGCGAAAACGTTATTGTTGTGATAAAGTTTTTGAACGGGACATTACTTTGGTTCTATGTGAAAAAACTATCAGATCTAGGTGAAAGAAAGGCGATACAGCTTATTTCAGAGATTTTATCTAAAGGAGATGTTGCGGTTGGAATTGGTGATGATTGCGCTGCTATAGATATGGGTGAAGAATATCTTCTTGTTTCTACTGATATGATTTCGCAAAAAACACATATTCCAGAACAGATGACGCCGTTTCAGATAGGTTGGTTTATCGTCGCTATTAATCTTAGTGATATCGCTGCAAAAGGTGGAATGCCACTTGGTCTTGTATTATCCTTTGGGCTGCCAAAAGAGACATCTGAAATATTTTTAAAAGAACTGGCAAAAGGAGCAGATGCCTGTGCAACAATATTTGATACGCATATTATTGGAGGCGATACAAAAGAAGCAGGTGAGATTACAATCTGCGGTACTGCTTTTGGTGTTGTTAAAAAGGATGAATTTATGCCACGTAAGGGTGCTTGCCCAGATGATGTTGTCGCAGTGACTGGCGCTCTTGGAAAAGCAGGCGCTGGACATTTTAATTTGAAAAATAAAATTCTAGATGAGGATATATCGAAGGCTTTGTTGGAGCCAGTTCCAAAGTTAAAGGAAGGACGGTTGCTTGCAGGACAAAAATGCGTGACATCTTGTATGGATCTTTCAGATGGTCTTTCTTCTTCGCTTTATCAATTGAGTGAGTTGAATAATGTGGGATTTGAAATAAATCAAAGTAAAATTCCATTGTCTTCAGAACTTCTTCAACTTCAAAAGAAACAATGTGATCTAAATATTTTTGATTTTGCGTTACATTTTGGTGGGGATTATGAGCTTCTCGTAACTATTCCAAAAGTTTATTTTGAAAAAATAAAAGAGATATTGGAAAAAAATGGCGCATATCTTATTGCTATTGGAAAGGTAACGAGGGAAAAAGAAATTATAATAAGTGTCGGTGACGAGAAGAAAACACTTGAAAATAAGGGATATGAACACTTTAAAAAACAATTCTTTTGAGTTTTTTACCCATTTTGAAGATACAGTTTTTTGAAAGAATGGGTAACAGTTGTTAAACAAATGTTTTAAAGAAGTAAAAACAAACATAGTATAGAGTATAATGGATAAAAAGCTGATTACAATATTTGTCGTAGTTTTCTTACTAGTTACTTTGTTCTCTGGATGTCTTGAAGAAACAGATACGGCGAATCATAAACCAGTTGTTTCTATCAGTTATCCTTTCGATAAATCAACAGTTTCAAGTCTTGTTATGATAAGTGGTATCTCTTCTGATCTGGATGGAGATGAAGATATTCGTAAGGTAGAAGTAAAAATCAGTGATAATGAGTGGGACAAGGCAGATGGGACGACTCAATGGATATATCACTGGAATACGTATGATTATGGGGATGGTAGGTACATAGTTAGTGTACGTTCATGGGATGGAGAGGAGTATTCTGATGTTCAAACGTTAACTGTTGATGTTGACAATCCTGAGGTTGTTGATTCTGATTCACATAAATGGGCTCTTTTTGTTGCAACTGCTAATTTTCCTGAGGATAATGAAAGTAAACTTGGAAACGGAGGATTATATCTTGCTGAAGATATTGCAGAATATCTTATTGAAGAGTGTAATTATGCGACTTCAAATGTTATTATTTTATTTGATGATGGATGGATTAGAGATGATAATGGTTATGGCGAAAAGTTGATGACACTGCAGGAACGTAATCATGAATATGATATCACCTATGGTGGTGCAACAAAAGATAATGTTGTAAATTCGATTGATCGCGTTATAAATCAGTCAAATAGTTATAGAGATAGTGAGGTTTTTATTTGGGTTTTTAGCCATGGATATGGTGATTTGAATAATTCACTTACTGGTGGAAAACTTTTGGAAAATAGTCAAATTTTCCTTTGGGATGATATACTTAGTGACAGGGAACTTGGGAAGTTGTTATCTCCTTTGAAATCTAAGAAAGTTGCTGTGATTGTTGACGCGTGTTTTTGTGGTGGTTTTGCAGATAAAACTATTTTTAATATTCCTACTGCTCTTTTGTTTCGATCTGGTATTCCAAGGTCAGGACGAGTTGTTATTGCAGGTGCTAGTAAATTTAGAAAAGGTTATGCAAGTACGACAAAGGGGCCTTTGTTTTCGCTCCTATGGTTTGAGGGGCTTACGACAGGTGAGGCTGATGGTTTTAGAGCGGGTCTTCTTAAGATGGGGAAACCTAGAAAGTTTAACTTTTTTAAGGATGGAGAGGTCTCTGTTGAAGAAGCGTTTTATTATGCCCGCTATAAACTTAGTACTGATAAAAATTTGAAGGAGTTTGACTCTATGGAACCGCAGATTACTGATAGATTTCCGCACATGGGTTTGTTTTTTAGTAGGAAAGGGTTGGTTCTAGGAGAAGATTAATAAGTGTATAGTTTATGGAAAGCTTGGATGAAGAAAGAAGCAATGTTTTGGGAGCCCATGAAGGACGGTGTTGTTCAATGTGTTCTTTGTCCGCATAACTGCAAAATAAGAGAAGGAAACGTTGGGTTTTGTGGTGTACGTAAAAACGAGGGAGGGGCATTATTTTCTTTGATTTATGGTTCTTGCTCGGGGGTTGCTGATGATCCTATTGAAAAGAAGCCGTTGAATCATTTTTATCCTGGTTCTGTTGTGTTGTCTTTGGGTTCTGTTGGTTGTAATTTTAGTTGTCTTCATTGTCAGAATTATCATATTTCTACAGCAGACCATATGGATAGTTCATTGAATGATATTTCACCTGAAAAAGCAGTGGATCTTGCGAAAAGTCATGGTTGCAGGGGTATTGCTTGGACGTATAATGAGCCTACTATTTGGTATGAGTATACGTTTGATTCTGCAAAGCTTGCCAAAAAAGCAGGTCTGTATACAGTGTACGTGACAAATGGCTATATCAATGAAGAGCCTCTGAGAAAGATTTCTCCTTTTTTAGATGCGATGAATGTTGATGTGAAGGCTTTTTCTGAAGGTTTTTATAAAAAAGTGTGTAAAGCCCAGTTAGCACCAGTGTTACGTACTTGCGAGGTTGCAAAAAGTTTGGGGATTCATGTTGAGGTGACATATCTTGTGATTCCTAGGATGAATGATTCACCGGATGAAATCAAAAAATTTTGCAATTGGGTTGTTGACTCTTTGGGAGTTGAGACTCCTGTTTATTTTTCTCGTTTTCATCCGTATTTTAAGATGAAGGATGTACCGGCAACACCATTGGAGACGTTGATTACGGTTTTTGAGATTGCAAAGGATGCAGGAGTTTTGTATACGTATCTTGGTAATGTTCCTCATGCAGAGTATGAAAATACAATATGTCCATCTTGTAAGAATATCCTTGTCACGCGACATAGTTTTACCGCAGAAATTACAGGACTTGAAAATGGTAAATGCACGCGATGTGATGCAAGTATTCCAATAGTTTATGACTGACCAGCATTCAAATTTGATCCCTTTTACTAATTAAGATTATTAATATTATATTAAATAAAGGAAAAATTTAATAAAGGTGTAAACATACTTAT
The DNA here is from genome assembly GCA_048629575.1 of Thermoplasmatota archaeon. Classification (GTDB taxonomy): domain Archaea; phylum Thermoplasmatota; class E2; order DHVEG-1; family DHVEG-1; genus JAUWYM01. Next base: position 3,780 of record JAIWHQ010000017.1, read on the forward strand.
AATTACAGAAAGATAAAAATCAATCGATTGATGATGCAAACTATAAAAAGGTGACTTTATGATAAATCTGAAGAAAAATGACAAATTAATAATAATTATCGCAGTGGCAGTAATTGTAATTGCTGGAATTGGAATTGCTGCATACAACCCTCCAGAAGATAACGGAGGATACACCAGTGGTGTTGGTGGGAGCCAAACATATGATGTTACATGGGAAACACATACCAAAACAGTTTCTGTAGATGATGAATGCTATGCCGGCAAAGGTGCACCATACAGCAATGAAATAAAAATCGAGCATGCAAACATTGTAAAGGTCACCGTTGAAATCACTTGGACGGACGATTCCACCTACGGAATTCTCAGAACCAAAGGAGCAGACACCTTAACTGCAGAAGTAACCTATAAAGGAACAACAGACACATGGGAATCTGTTGAAAACGGAACCAATGAATTTTCCTATAAAATAAATAGCCTTCCTTATGGCACAACAATAGATGCAGATAATGAACAAGATGCATACGACAAACTCGAAGAGGAATATGGTACAGACGATTCATTAACCTTCACGATTGATGTAAGTGTTCAACCCGGTGAAAAAATATTTAGACTATTGAAATACTTAAGAGATAAAGGAAATGATTTCGAATTAACCATTACCTATGAGTACTACGATGCTTCAATAACAGAAGGCATTATAAAGGACACTGGTCAAGATAACAACGACTCTGATGATCCAGAAGACATACCTGCATATCTTGGAATGATGATACAAGCAGGACTTACTCGTTGGTAAAAAAATATAGCTAGGCATTTCCTAATAATTTTTTTTATATTTTAAACCGAAGAAGAGCACCAATGCCCCCTATTCCTTCGAATTTTTTCCCTGCATCATGCATGGTATTAATGATTATGAACTCACTATGTGTTTTTTTTGCTAGATCTAAAAATATCTCACCTTTTTTACTTCTCATAAACAGATCAGAGATGAGAAGTCGCTCGACCGCTCCTTTATTTAAAGCATCCATAACTTCCTGCTCTCCGTAGGCGACAAGTCCTTCTTTTTTGATTTCTTCAAAGAGTTTTTCAATAAACTGAGTCTCAATTGATACCCTGTTGTTCTTTGTGATCTGTTCCACTATCCCTATTTTTAATGCTTCATGAACACCATTCATTTCTGAGTGCCCTGTTGCATGAGTTCTACAGTTTTCAAACATCTCAGGATCTCTTGACTTTCCATATTTTACAAAATGTTCTCTAGTAAAACCAGGACCGATAACAACAAGAGGGGATTCTTCTGTCTTAACCGGCTTTATAACAGAGAGTATCTCTCCAAAATACTCTTGACTTGTTTCTTTGCTTTCATACATTTTTCCCGATCGTTTCGAATCAATATCTGCGATATGTTGAATGCCACTTTGTCTGAGAATGGCAACGGTTGCAGTATCTTCATCGAGAGAGACAAAAACAAGTATGGATTGAGTTCGTTGTTTAACTGCTTCATCGAGTCTTTCAAGTTGATGAGCTTTCCATTGAGTTTTTATTATGGAAAACTTCTCCATTTTTTCAGCATCAATATTATATGTATGATATGAACCAAGATCCTGAGGACCCTCCTCTATCACCCCATGAACTCGTAATCTGTCTGAAAACTCGTGAAAACTTATTTTTTCAACTCGTATTCCGAGTTTCATCCGTTTTTTTTCTGCTTTTTTTGACCGGATTTTATCGTCTTTTTGTTCATCTGTTCGAAACATAACAGCACGTATCATATCTCCTTCTTCTATGATGTTGTACAGATGCCAGATGTCATCAAGATTTTCAGCAACAAGTTTTATTTCACCTTGTTTCGGATCTTTAAAGATTATCTTCATAGCAGCCACCTACTTAAGTTCAAATCCTTCAGTTTTTACAATGGTCACATCACCTGGTGGAAGGAGACGTTGAATAGTTTCCATGGAAACATCAAATATTTTTGCGAGTTTTTTTGCGATAACGTTTTTTTTCATAACTCCTGATTGCAGGACAATAAATTTATCAGATCGTGCTTTCACAGATTCCACAGGCCCCGCCATTATCTTTTTTGTGTCTTCAATTGTTATTTCCCCAACCGCAATTTCTAGTTTACACCGGTAATGATTTCGTTTTCCTCGTATGATAAACGCTCCTTTCGGGAGAAACTCTCCGCTCTGCGGGGTTTTACTTACTTGCTCGGGAAGCACCCAATATGCTTGCGCATCTGCAAACTGGTTCCAAGCCTTTGAATATGATGCTGCAAAAATACATGTCTCTTCAAGTGTTTTTTCAGAAATAGGGATGTTTTTATCATTGATATCTATAGATTTGACGATGCAGCTTGGCGCACCATGTACATCAGCATGGGCATATCGATCTCCTTCTTTTAGATATTTTTTCACGACAACTTCATTTGTTTTTGCATCTCTTCCTGCGACAACAATGTTTCCTTCTTTTGATATGAACCATCTGAATCGTTCAAACCAGAATTGCTTCCCGGTTTCTGTTTTCTTTTCTTTTTCAAAAGTATCTTTTTCTTCAAGTGTTTTTATCTGATTTTTTGTATTTGCAAGTGCTTCTTCTGCACCTTTTAATTTTTCTTGAAACTTTTTACTTGCCTGATATGCGTTTTCTGCGTTTTCTGAAACAGTTTTACGAAAATCTAACCTCAGTTCAGCTGTTTTCTCATGTTCATCTTGTAGAAAGACGATGAGTTCATTTGATGTGGGATCAAAACTTTTCACAATATTTTTTGAATTTATCTGCATAATTCCTTCTGTCTTCTCTTTTTGTTGTAAAAGCAGGATGATTTCGTCGAGGAGTTCTTGGCATTGTTGGAAATTAAGATAGATAATGTCCCCTTCAATTTTTTTCTGCACGATTTTTTCCTTAAAACCTTCAAGAGTTTGTTTCTGTTGAGCGATCTGTCGTTGTAGTTTTTCGATTTTCTTTTGATACTTAGTTTCTTTTTTCGTTATTTGTATGCTGATAAACTGTTCAAGCCCTCTACTGAAGCTTGTAGTTTCTACAAATTCGCCTTCAATATAACTTTGAAATGGAACCGGTAAGATATCTACTATTTTTTGTTCCTTTTTTACATATGTTGGGATAAATTTTTTTTCTTTGAATATTTCTAAAAATTTTTGAAATTCAGTATATATTTTTTTGATTGATTCTTCATTTAATTCACTAGTTTTTTTGTTTTTATCAACATCTGCTCTGAAACATATCTCTTCTGCATAGGTACCGCTTAAATTGATGTTTACTGCTAGTGTTCTGACGATATCTTTTTTACTTTCTTTTAATACATCTTGTAATTGTTTTTCGTTGAGATGAAAAGGATTTGTCTGGGCGGGAGGCGGAACATATTCTCTATGGGAGCGTATTGTTCGATGTGCCCATTGTTGTGTTATTAGTGGAAGTATTATTTTTTCGTTGGGATCTGCTAAGATGATGTTTCCATTTTTAAAAAGCTCAAAAATCAGAGTGTATTCTCCTTCTTTTTTACCTATCTTTATCTTTATTATTCTGTCAAATTCATGTTGTGTTATCGCAGTTATTCTTCCGTTTAGTAGATATTTTCGACAGGTCATTGCAAATGTTGATGGTTTTTGAGGAGTCGTAAATTTTTTTTGTGTCGTGCAGAAGAGTTCACCGTTTTTTATATATATGATTTCTTTTTTGTTTGTCTTTTTATTGTTTATTCTGATAAGTAACTCGTCACGAGTTGGTTGGTATATTTTATCTATGTAACTTCCCAATAGTTCTTGGAGTTCTGAGACGATTACGTAGATGTCAAATGATGATAGTCCTCGCTGCATTTTCTAAAGGATTATACATTTAATCGTTAAAAAAGAGTGGGATTGAAATTTACTACTGTGGTATGCGATGTGTGATTAGTTGAGTTCTATTGTTTTATCTTTATTGATATTAGCGATTCAATCAAGAAGTATCTAGCAGTACGTCTAGTAGGATGGGATGGGAGGTACCCCTTAAAAAAGAGGAGGTGGGATGCTCAGGGAGAAAAGAGGTACCTCTGGTTCTAGGAGGAGAGATGTGATATTTTTTTGTTGTTGAAAAAATGAGATTGAGGAGATGAGATGTGGTAAAAGATGGTTTTTGTTTTCAGGTTCGCTTAATGAAAAGGATACTCCCCCGGTCTGCTCAGGACATTTTGTTTTGTGAAAACAGATGCCGCCCCTAGGCGTTTTGGTCGCTGAGCAATCGTTTATTTCGGTCATATCTTTATCCTTCACCACTTTGCCATGCGCTTATGCCTGGCAATACCAGCATGCAATAGCTAGTATATAAAATTTTTGTTCTTTGCATGGCATAAGTGTTAAGCAGAAGCATAATGCATAAATAGTGAACTATACATTTTAATTCTGAATTCTGTGGAAAGTTATCAAAAAGAACTCGCACTCATTAGAACAATTCTTAAAAAAAATCCTAAAGGAATGACAGTAACAGACATATCAAGAGAAATGGACATCAATAGAAACTCTGTTGCAAAATATCTAGATATTCTCTTAATATCAGGACACGCTGAGATGATAACATTTGGTCCAGCAAAAGTCTTCTTTCCCTCACGCAGGATTCCACTTTCAGCTATGCTTAATTTTACCCTGGATTATATCATTTTACTTGATAGAGATCTAAAATTTTTACAAATGAACGACAATCTTCTAAAAATCATAGATCTTGATAGAAAAGACATCATTGGCCGAAGTATTGAAGATTTTTCTTCCTCAATATTTCAGATACCTGAGATAATAACAAATGCACAAAAAGCACTTGACGGAAAAGAATCTACAACAGAATCAAATCTAACAGTAGAAGACAAAGAACGATACTTGAGTATAAAACATATCCCCACCACTTTTGATGATGGAGAACCTGGCGTTACTCTTATTATTGAAGATATTACCGAAAGGAAAAAATCTGAAAAGAAAATGAAGCAGGCTGTCAAGGAATGGGAAGTAACGTTTAACTCTGTTTCAGACATGATCTCAATTCTTGATAAAGATTTTACAATAACAAGAGCAAACAAATCCTTTGCAAAACTCTTTCATTGCAAACCAGAAGACTGTGTTGGAAAAAAATGCTATGATTTACTGCATGGAACAAACAAAACACATTCGCCGTGTCCATACAAACAAGTTCAATCCACAAAAGAGTCGGTGACTGTTGAATTTTTTGAACCACACATTGGAAGAAAACTTGAGATCTCTGCATCACCAATTTTTAATGACGATGGAGAAATTTCTGGTTCTGTACATATTATGAAAGATATTACTGAACGTACAGAAAAAGAATGAATGGAAAAAAATCTCTTTTATAAATAAGCAGTTATAACGCAGACGACATTCCAACGGTAATAAGCACTATAAGAGTAAGTATTGAGTTTGTTTTCAAATCAAAGATTTTAACCCACTCTAAGATTCCTATAAGTACTACTGATAATATGAGTAACACTACAAACAAAACACCGATTCTTCCAAAAGCAACGAGCAGATCAGAAGAAGGAGTTATTTGCCTGACTAAGCCCCACATGGTTGCAAAAAATGCCAACAATCCAACTGAGATTTGTGCTTTTGTTAGCTGGTTCATATCTATTTGTCAGTACTTTTTTCTTTATAAAGTTTTTTAGAAATTACTACTCATTGATAATGCTCAATATTTCTTTTCCATATTTTTCTATCTTTTTTGGTCCAATGCCATAAATATCTTCTAAATCTTTTGGCTCTTGCGGCATTTTTTCTGCAATATCTGCAAGTGTTCTGTTGCGCATTATTATATATGGAGGGACATTTTGTATTTTGCTTATTTCTCCTCTCCAGTCCTTAAGTCTTGTGATCACATCATTTGACTGCTCTATAATCTCTTTGATATCTTTCGGCGGTTTTGCAGGCATTTCTTTTTTCTCAATCATCTTCTTCATAGTTTTTGTAATAAAATAGGTAGGTTTTTTCCCAAAATATGTTAGATACAAACTATTTTTTGCCCTACTCATAGCAACATAAAAAAGTCTTCTTTCCTCCTCTTCTTTGTCATATTCTTCAACCTTTATCATCTCAATTATAGGATGTTCGCTTCCTTTGCATGGGAAGTTTACTCCATTGCAGCCAACAACAAAAACCATTTCTGCCTCAAGACCTTTGATCCCATGTATTGTTGCAAGAGTTACATCATCTTTTCTAGCATCAACACTTCTTCTCACCTCATCACTTCTAATTACATGACTTACATCCTTTTTTTTCAATAGTTCAGAAAATTCATTTAATTGCCTGTTTGTCCTTGCCAACACAAATATTTCATTTCTAGAAACATCAGATTCAAGTATTTTTTGAAGGACGAAATCATATTCTTCATTTTCTGATTCAAATTTTAAGAGATGGATGTCTTTTTTTCCATCTAAAGAAGAATGTAAATCTGCAAGTCGCATAGTTTTTATGGAATTATTTATCAAATCCACAATGTGTTTTGTTGAACGGTAATTCTTTGTTAACGTAATGATGTCGCAGTCGGGATACTTGTCTTCAAAGTTTAATATGTATCTTATGTCTGACCCTCTCCATCCATAGATGGATTGTCTTGGGTCTCCAACACAGAATAAGTTTTCTGGCAAAAGAAGATCAATAAGATGTATCTGCGTTGAATTAACATCTTGGTATTCATCAATTAATATATGGTCAAACTTAGGGATTAGTTCAGGATAGTTTTCAAAGAGACGAATGGTGTCGATTAGCTGATCTGCAAAATCTCGAAGTCCATATCGTTTCATATGTGCTTCAATATAGTTGCAAACGCCAATAACAAGTTTTACGCTCTTTTTATGTTCTGATTTGCTTGTTTCAAATGATGATTCCACAACTTTTCTGTTTTTGAATTTAAAATAATCCCTGATGAAAAAACAATCGTTTCTAAAGATATTTGCCAGTTGTTCATCGGTCTTTCCTTTTATTTGAGAATCACTGAAGTACACATTTATCGCGTTTTGGATATTTGTATTTAGTTTTGATAGTGCTTTATTTATCATTACTACTTTATCTTTATATGTAACGACTCGGATTGGTTTATCATACAGGAAGTTGTTGTGTGTTCTAAGGGTTTTTTCACAAAATGAATTGAATGTCTCGACCATAACTTGATCGAGAGTCTCTGCTTTTGAAAGCCGCTTTATCATCTCTTGTCTTGCTTTTCTTGTAAATGTTATCGCAAGTATCTTTTTTGGATCAACCAAATGATTTTTTACTAAAAATTCCACTCGTTTTGTAAGAACAGTTGTTTTCCCCGAACCTGCTCCTGCGATACATAAAACGTGTTTATTTGTACATATAATCGATTTTTTTTGTTCGTCGTTAAATTTTGAAAGAAAAACTTCGAATTTTTTAAAATGCAACCTGTCTTCGTCTGTTATTTCTGTTTTTATCTCCTTGAAATTAAACGCAAGTTTTCTCTTATAAAGCGAAGGATTTTCAATTTCTTGTCGTCCTTTTGTAGTTAATTCCAAAACCTTCCAAAGACGATTGGTATTTACTGATTTTAATCCAATCAAATCGTTGAGAAGGAGGTTATCTATCAATCCAAATATTTCCTCTTTTTCATAGGCAAGGCTACCGAAATTTTTTTTGAGATGAAGCTTGTTTCTCACAACTGATTTATTGCTTCTTTTTCCCTGTAAAAAATCAATTAAAAGGTTACGTCCAACACCAAAAGGGAGCTCCTGAATCGCTTTTAAAACAAAGAGATAATCAAGATTCATTCCTTCAGATTTCTCATGTTTATCTATCTTGATTTTTTCTTCTTCTTTTGAAGGTAAAATCAGTTTTCCATCTTCAAACCGTGCATGCAATAGTACTTTGGTTTGATGTTTCTTGTCATCCATATTCTGTCAATAGCCTCTCGTTCTATAGAAATTATACATCTTTTTGATTTCTTGAATTGGTGTATTAAAATGCCATTCATGCAAATACAAAAATCATACATGAATCACTTATTTTGTTTTTAAACTTGTTTCAATCGCAATTGTAACAGCATCAATCATAGTTTCTAACTCCATGCCTTCAGGATCCTGAGATGGCAGGAGGGGGACATGGATAAAACCTGCTTGAATATCTAAATCATGTTCATCGATATAACCCAACATCGTATACAATACAGTATTACACACATACATTCCTGCATACAGACTTTGTTTCACCAAAATATCATCACTTCTGATATCCATAACAATTTCTCGAGTATCAAGGGTTGATGCTTGGATAAAAGGGCCATAGGGATTGATCCGACGGGGAAAAATCCATAAATTTTCATTGCGTGGGAGTTTTTTTAGATTCACACCAAATTTTTCTACATTAATAACGTGCGTACGAGGTGAAAGACCAAGGCTTATGACAAGTATAGGATTGTAACCTTCTATTGCTTGGGTGATATTTTCGACGGATTCTTCAAAATCTACAGGTAAAACAATACCAACAACTTCAGCTCCATTGATTACTTGCCCATCGAGTGTTTCTGCGATAAGCTGAGAGGGGTTTACTTCATAGATATCAAATGGTTCAAAACCAGTAATCAGCACTACCGATGGATCAACAGTATGTACCTCTCTCTTACATACATCAGTAGCAATACCTCCATAATTTATCGTAGAAAAAACAAAAACGAAAATAAGTATTCCAACATAAATCGTTTTATCTTTTTTCATTTACCATCTTCCATATTGACATGATAACGTATAAACTCTTAAGTTCATTTCATCCGTTGCTACTTTTCCTGATGTTGTATAGGCATAAACCTTCAATTTTATTTTACCAAATGGAGGATAATGTTTTCCTTGTATTCTCCACTCATAGGGTGGTTGTGAATCAAAAAACATAAAATTATCATCTATACAAAAAACAACATACTCAAGATCTTCATTAGTATACACATCAGCCGCTGCCATTGCTCTCCCAAAAATTACTGTTATTCCACGTAATCCTTTATACCACTGTCGACCTAATGCCAAAGAGATAACAGGGCGATTAAAGAAATATCCATATCCTTCATACGGGCTTGTTAAAACTATTTGTACATCGATTGGTTTTCGTGCAATTTCTGCCATGATGGCAAGCAAGAGTTTTGTTGCCTTCACTTGATACGTCCAATTCAGATGATCAGGTGTATCTTCGGGTGTGTTTCCCCAGGGATATCCATCATGATGCGCTATCCAGACACCGTCATATCCGTAATCAATAAATGCTTGATGATCAGCACCAATATAATTTGGACGTTTCTCGACAGATAAATCAATAATATTGTTGTATTTCTCAGCAATAGTTGCAGCATAGTCTGCAATCCAAACGGATCGCTGAGGTTGATGAAATCGTAAAATCTTCCCACCGATTGTCGTGTTTGCATATCCAATCATATCAGCATTAATGACTGCCACAATGTTATCTCCATTATGATATGCGTCTCGGGCGTAGGTAAAGCTTCCATATGTTCCAACCTCTTCACCAGAAAATGCAATAAAACGAATGGTATGATTAAATGAATATTGACTAAGAATTTTTGCAGTTGCAAGGACTGCCGCAACTCCTGATCCATCGTCATCTGCTCCAAGAGATCCTAGAGTGCAATCATAATGGGCACTGAAGATAAAAATGGCATTGCTTGAATGATCTGATCCTGGTAAAGTGGCAACAACATTTCTGCTTATAAATCTGTCATATTTCCATTCATGAAAGTTGACATCTAGCCCCATGTCTTCAAATTCATCATAGATATATTGTGCGGCAAGCGTACAATTAATTGTCCCTGTATATCGAAAACCATACTTCATAAGATTATCATGATAGTAAAAAACTAAGGATTCATCTATTTGTTGAATCATCTCAACAATGCTTCCCTCTTTTTCCAATGAAGAAATTGGTTCTTCATTATTTGTTACTGATACCGCAAGTGTCGAAGATGAACATAATAAAAGAATTGCCAACAGGATAGAACAGAGCTTCATTTTCATTATACAACCTCACAAACAAATTAAATATAAGGATATATAAATATTTCTCATTAAAAAAAATAAAGAGGGAGTTTAACTTGGATATCCCCCAATCAGGAGACTTGGATCTCCAAGAAGTGCCCATTGTTGAACGATTTTGCAGTCGATTTGATCATCCATTGGTGGGAACTCGTTGAGGTAATAGACTAAATCCATCCCATGAGTCTCTCCAAGATTTTCATATCCATCACTGTAACTTTTGAAGAAATTCATTTCCATGACTCGTCCTCTGCTCTGATTCCATCCTGCTCCTGAGGCTCCATATCCAAGTCCCGTGTTTGCGATAATTGCGATACATCCGCCGCCTTTCTTGTTTGCCATAGACCACGCCCAACAACGTGGGATCCATTCTCTATGCCAAAAATCACCAAATGGTTGTTCTGTACTAAAGTATTGCATTCCGT
>JAIWHQ010000018.1:0-14066 GCA_048629575.1 Thermoplasmatota archaeon
TCTTCTTTGTGCTTTATCTTCCCCTCCGTAGGTTTCTTTGAAAACAACTAAGAGCCCCATCCGCATTCTCTAATGCTTTGTTATATAGTAATATATACTGAAATATATATACCTTGTGTTTTTTTTCAGATATAGCAATACCTCAGATATCAAAACCAGCAATGAGTTTTAATGTTTATTATAAAAATTCAAACCATATGTAAAGGTATTTTGTGAGGCGGCTCCAATATATCTTTGGTATTTTAAATTGATAATTAGTAAACACATTTTATTTTGTTATTACACTCGTGGGTTTTATATTTTAAAGTAGAAAAATTTTTATAAACTTACGCTTTTAGTAGTTTTTGTGCGTTGTTTTCTAAAACAGATAAACGATTGCTAGCAAACTAATATCTTTCGAAATACTTAATAAACAGCTCATATTTTACCTGGATGGTTTTTAAAATAAATAGAGGCTTAAAATGGTTGGCGAATCTACCGAAGATCTGATACAGGAAAGAGATGAACTTCAAGAAAAAGCAAATGAATTCAAGAAGAAAAGAGATCATCTTCATGAAAAATCAAAGAAAATGGCAAAAGAACGAGATGACATAAATGCAAGAGTAAGACAAATGAGAAACCAAATTGGTGAACACAAAAGAAAAAGAGATGAATATAACGAAAGAGTGAAACATGCAAAGGAACAAAGAAACGAAATAATCACAAATCATCTCGATCTAAAAAAGAAAATCAAAGAATTCGAACGAGAGCGGTTTTCAACTTCAGGTGTGAATCTAAACCAAATGAAACAAAGCCTTAGAAAATTAGAAAATGAACAGATGACTCAACCTATGTCTACTCAGAAAGAGAAAAAATTAATTGAAATAATCAAAGGAATTCATCTCAAAATTAAAGAGCAAGAAGAATCGTTAAATAAAGACCCGAAACTTAAAAAAGCAGTGGAAGAAGAAAAAATATTAAAACAAAAAGCAGAAAAACAACATGATATTGTAGAAAAAATGGCGAAAAAAGCACAAGAGGAACATCAAGCTATGATTGAGATACTGACTCAACTTGACAATTCTGTAAAAAAAACAACTGCGATACAGGAGAAAATTGTGCTGACAAAAATTGAGGCAGATACGGTTCATAAAGAGTTTATTGAAAACGTCAATAAAATCCATGATCTTGAGAAAATGATTACCGGTGTTGAAAAGAAAAAAGTCGTCAAGAGAAAAATTGCTGATGTATCGGCTGCACAAAAAGAGGCAGATGATATCTTTGAACGGTTCAAGAAAGGCGAGAAACTCAGCACAGAAGATCTCATGGTTCTTCAGAAAGCTGGATTACTATAACAGATTTATTTATTTGGAGGGACATACATATGTCATGTGAGCTTTGTGGAAGAGAAAGTAAAGGATGTAGAGCAGGAGTTATTGATGGCGTAAAAATGATGTTATGTCCAGATTGCATGAGACATGGAGAAGGTGTTAGGGATGTTGCAACAACACCTGCAAGTGTTAAAAGAGCTGTTTTTCAACGGATAAAAAAATCTTCACCAAAAGACGTCTATAAAGATATGGAAAAAGAGCTTGTATCGAACTGGCCAGATGTCATTAAAGAAGCTAGGAAGAAAAAAGGTCTTTCCCGTGGGGAGCTTGGTTTTAAAATCGAAGAACGAACAGTAACCATTTCTAAAATTGAAAACGGGGATCTACGGCCATCTGATAAAATGATTGCAAAACTCGAGAAAGAATTAGGAATCTTCCTTCTTGAAAAAGTAAAAGAGGTCTCTACAACACATCATTCCTCTAAAGGTATGACGTTAGGTGATTTTATAAGAAATGAATAGCAAGAGATATGAAAAAAATACTATATCAAACGCGATAGTAGCTCTTAAAGCAGGAAATCTCATTGTTTATCCAACAGATACGTTATATGCTCTTGGTGCTGATATCTTCAATGATGGCAGCGTAACAAAAGTGTTTACGGTTAAAAAACGTCCGTTTTCAAACCCATTATCCGTTGCTGTTGCTGATTTTGAAGCCATTTCAAAGATTGCGTATACAAACGAGTTCGTAAAACAAGTAGTTGAACGTTTTTTACCAGGATCTCTGACAATCATTCTTCGAAAAAAAGAATCGGTTTCAAGATTAGTCACAGGTGGTCTTGATAACATAGCAGTGCGAATTCCTGATAACAAGATTGCTCTAAAGCTCTTGTCTGCATTTGGTCCTCTTACAGTTACAAGTGCAAATGTCCATGGGAAAAAAACACCATATGTTATAAAGGATATAATGATGCAGTTTACTACAGATATTTTAGTATATCTTGATGATGGAAGATTAGATGCAAAACCATCTACTATTGTGGATTTGACTTCAGAAAAACCAAGAATTGTTCGTAAGGGTTCAATAACTCTGGAAGAAATATTGGATGCGATCTAATTATGGATGATGACATCTACGAGAAATATAGGCATGCAGGGGAGATTGCAGCGGAAGCCAGAGATTATGGGGCAGATATGATAAAACCTGGCGTTCGTTTTTTGGATGTTGCAAACAATGTGGAATCCAGGATTAAAAAACGTGGCGCAGGTCTCTCATTTCCAGTTAATATTTCCATAAACGAAATCGCAGCTCACTTTAGCCCAAGACATGATGACACGTTAGTTTTTAAAAAGGGAGAAGTGGTAAAACTTGATGTCGGCAGCCATATCGATGGATATATCGCTGATACTGCAGTAACAGTCGAAGTTGGTTCAAACAAATATGGAGAAATGATTAAAGCTTCAAGTGAGGCGTTAGAGAACGCAATAAATCACGTTAAAGCAGGTGTTGATCTCTCAGAAGTAGGGAAGATCGTTGAAGACACCATAAAATCCTATGGCTATAGACCTATTGATAATCTTACAGGGCATAGTCTTCAGCAGTATGAGCTTCATTCGGGATTGTCAGTTCCAAGCGTTGCAAATACATCTCGTAGGGTTAAACCAAAATTAGGGGATGTACTTGCAATAGAGCCTTTTGCAACAAATGGAGCAGGACATGTTATAGCAGGAGCCGGAAGCAACATTTATCTTTGTAACCAATCATTTCGATCAAAGATTATTAGAGATAATAGGTCTAAAATAATGTTTAACAAAATGAGAAGCAGGTTCAATACTCTTCCTTTTGCACAGCGATGGTGCCAGAATCTTGTATCTGACGGGTTTGATCCTACTTTAAAAAGACTTTCTTTTTTAGGTCTTATTAAACATTATCCTCAACTCATTGATGCAAAAGGTGGAATTGTGACACAGAAGGAACATACCGTCATCGTAAAAGAAGAGGGATGTGAGGTGATAACATAGTAACAAAAAAAAGTGATGCAGATCGTGTTTCAAAAATCATTCAACTTGAAGAACTTTCTTGGAAGCAGATTGAAAAATTAGACAAAAAGAAAGCAATTATTTTCATACCGATAAGCCCCTTGGAGGAACATGGTCCTCATCTGCCAGTTGGAACAGATTTATTAACCGCACGGGATACTGCTAAAGAGGCAGTAAAAACTCTTAATAAAAAAAAGCCGGAGATAACGTCTATTCTATTTCCCGCTATTCCTCTTGGTTACACTAAAATTGCGGATTGTTTTCCAGGAACCGTTTCAACAAAAGTTAAAGTCATAAAGACCGTAATTAATGATATATGTTCGTCTCTTGCTAAATATGGATTCAAATATTTTATTATCTGTACGTTTCATATGGATCTTGGTCATCTTAAGGGGATATATGCTGGTAAAAATAAAGCGATGAAAGCATATGATGTGAAAATCTCTGAACCTTGGGGGCCTTATTTTTATAATAAAGAAGTAGAAAAACGTGAACCAAAAGTTGGGTTTGATACGAAAAAAGAGATACATGCAGGGTTTAGAGAGACGTCTCTTATGAGTTATCAATATCCGTATCTTGTTGATAAATCATATAAAAAGCTGCAGAACATTCATCGTGATTTGTATTCACCACGGTTCATTGGAAAGACTTTCAAAGATATTGGTATAGAAGATGGGTATGTTGGTAGTCCTGCTCGAGCAGACAGCAACTATGGACGATGGTATTTCCAGGAGGTTGTAGATACCTATGTTGAGTCTGCTATTGATTTAATTAAAGGAAAAAAGGTTCCGGAATTACCAAAGTATGCTAAAAGACTGATGAAAGCAATGTTTTGGCTTTAGTGTGTTGGAATTTTATGTTCTTTGTCTCCGAAGTAGGTTAATTTTGATTGGAATACAAAGTTGAAGAACCCTCCATATCTGATTAGACTGCAGACTTGTTGGACGGTTAATCCTAGGCTGAATAATCGAAAGGCACGTACCGAGGTTTTGCTATTGGTCCAAAATACTGTATTTTGTGTCCATCCCATATAGACGCTGGCTCCTGATTCTAAAAATGCATTTGCCATGGAATCATCATAGGTTGCATGACAGGTAGCCATGTATATCAATGAGTCTGGCATATCTCCAGGATCATAATAATACTCGATAAATGCAGGGGTGAAACATACAAAGCTTTTATCGCCAACCATTCCTTTTACAATTAGTTGATTTTCATATTCAAACTGATAGGTGGTTTCTGTTTCATTTGTCCAATATTCACCAGTCCCAACGACTACGGTGTCTGCTTGTTGATCGCCATCAATATCCCAATATCCTGCATGTGTATTCATATACACAATTTCTGCAGTAAGATTGTATCTAATGTATGGTATGTCTACATCCTCATTTGCAATATATTCAATATTGTATCCTTTGGTAAGTAGTCTATTGATTATTTTTTTACAATGTCGGTTACCGTATAGGTATTCTGATGGATTTAGTAGGAGAGCAGAGTATCCTATCGCGTCTTCTGATATGTAATCTGATAAGAGAGGTGAAGAGATACCGAGTGTTTTTCTATTCTCTATATTATTGTTATCTAACATTGTAGAAACATCCAAAAGTAGTGTGTATGAGCCATCGATAAATTTTATTGTCATAGTAGTTTTAACAAGGCTTGCATATTCTATCATTGGATGAGAATTGTACCATTTTTCTAGATTGTTTTCTTCGATATTTAGTTGAAGTCCGAAGTTGATTATTTCATCATAATATATCAAGGTAGAAGAATGTTCTTCTATTTGTTGTTCTAATGATTGAGCAGGAGGTAACATTATACTTAACATAATAATGAAAAGTAGTAGTGCAATTCCTTTTTTTCTCCTAAAAATCATAGAAAGTCCTTAATTTTATATTGTTTGCAACGATATATAAATATATCGCATGGTGGATAAAAAAATTGGGGGGAGAATATATTTTTCCACTGTTTCAGTATAAGAAACTATGCATCTGGTTGAGTTAACCCTTGAATCATATTTGTCATAATGGTTTCAAACATGGCTTCAAAACAACCGCCAATATTAAAACATGTTACAATCATTATTGTTGCTATTAGCATTGTTAACACCAAAGCAAGAGGGATTAAAGCAATTAACATGATAAAGCATCCGATCGCACTTGAAGTAGAAAGACCTAAAGGCTGTGGTATATCTCCACGTGATAGACTTATTGCAGACTCATCAATACTTTGTCGTAACAATGACGGATCATTCTTGATAAGACTCAGTTGATGTCTAACTTCATCCATGCTTATATCGTTTTTACTTAGTATCTCTAGCATATTGGGATTCGTCTCAAATCTATCTACTATTACGTTGAGGATTTCTGGTTTTATTTCAATAAGTTTTATCGCCCGGTTAAGCATCTGCTCAAACGATGACTGTCTAGAAAGAAATAGATTCAGCATGTTTCCTTTTCCCACATAACATGTATCTATCTTCATTGAGTAATCTTTATAAACAGAACGTTGCGAGCGAACAGCAAAAAGAGGTGAGCTGATATTTCCTTCTTTAGTATTTGATTTTACAACATTTGTCCCTACAACAGAAGAGAGCGGCAACATGATCATGAGAACAGCAGCTAAAATACTTATAATCAATATTTTTTTATTCATATTACCCCCAAAGTATCTATGTCTGTTTTAGTATTTAAACACATCGCATGTACGGAAGAAAAAAGACTGCACAGAGGCAATAAGTAGTTTGTTTGTTATTAAGCATACGACAATTATCACGAGGCACCCTGTAAAAGAACCTCTTCGAAGATATAAAACTCGATATTGTACCGCATCATCTGAGGATCATCTGGCTCGGTGAATGTCCCCCCCATAAGTGTATTACTAAAAATAAATGAGTCTACAAAAACAGCAATCGTTCCTGTTTTTCCTGAAATATCATTATGTACTTCAACAACGTAAAGATAGGTTTGATTTGTTTCATTGATGACAAGTTTTTCGCCACCTGAAACTGTTAGATATGGTGATGTATTGTTTCCAATAGTTAAGTTTTCAATCATATATTTTAAATCGAGATTGGATGTATTGCGATTGATGTGCATCCCAAAAGGTTTGAGTACATCATTTGCTGTTGAATCCATATTTGTTATGCTATCCATAACAAGAACTCGTCCGCCATTTTCAACAAAAGTAGTTATTTTATTGACATCTTCTGCCTTGAAATCTTTTGTTGGATTTATAAATACAATGATGTCATCTTTTTGTATCGCTGCATCTAATGTTTTTTCAAGTGATGGAATACAGCCAACGCGTTGTGTCCAAACAAAAAATGTTCCATAATTGTCATATTCGTCAAAGAGTCCGATGCTTGGTTTGAGATCAACAGTATAATTTGAATATTCCTGATCAAAACAGACATCTACATAGTCTGTATGAGCAGCAGGCAGAGGGTAACTGGTATGGTTCATATATGAATATAGTGGAGCTGCTGTAGAAAACGAAAGAAACCCAATAAGAGTTAACAAAAACAGAATCTTTATCTTTTTATCGTTTTTTAAGAGATACAATGATATGATTAAAGATATGATTGCAACTCCAAAAAGAATCGTATTAAGAGAAGGAATAGTATTTTCTCGGTTTAGATATTCTATTGCTCCAAGCGTAAATGCCTGGTATCCGTCAGAAAACATCGAGAAACTGGAAAAAACCGTGCTGTCAGAAAAAGCAACTACTCGTCCTTTTCCATATTTTACAGCAGCAACCTGTAAAAGAAGTCCATATTCTGATTCTGGTGAGGCAATTGATTCTCTAAAAAAGTTTTCAGTAGCATATGTTCCTGGTTCACCAATCAGTCTATTTCCCATGATTACATTTTCAGAATTAAGCGGGGCATCTAGTGTACAGGACGTCATAAACTCAAAACGTTTTAGATTCTGTACAATAACATGAGAAATCATCCTGTTTGGTTCATAGACAGTCATCTCACCTGTTCCAAGTTCATAGGTTGCATCCATGTTGAATCTGATGCCGAATTTTTCAGAGACTTGGTTGAGAAATGTATTCATCCCAAATACGTCGGTGTGATCACCAATGAGATAGAGACCGCCGCCTTTTTCAACAAAGCTGACAATAGATAATATTTCTTCGTTTGAATAGCTGCTTGTTGGACATTTCAGAATTAAAATATCATACTGTTGTAAAAGATTAGGTGTTAGTTCGCTATCCACGTTTTGATCTATCTCATAATAATAATTTAGCCAGTTTGCTAATGAATAATAATTATATGTAGAATTCATCCCATACCATTCTTTATCAAGTGGACGGGTTGAATCCTCCCAGTCACTGTGATATTCATCAATTAGTATTTTCCCGCTCTTTATATTTCCGGGATCTTGATAAGTAAATGATCCAACCATGCAGAAGATGAAAATAAAAATCATTATAATTGCAAGGATCTGTTTTTTTGGAAGATTGAATTCTTTGAAACAATCAATACTGATACAGCCATCCTTCAGAGGTAGTAGTTTCATGAGAAGCAGTGTAAGAGGAAGAAAACTTAGTAAAATCAGAAACGGATCCCATAAAACCTCAAGATCAAGTGTGTTTATGTATAAAAAGATGAAAGTAACATATCTAAGAATAAGATACAAGAAACTAATAGTAAAAAACATGGTAATTAAAAGTACAGTTTTTTTCTTGCTGTTGTAGAGGAGGAAGAAAAGAATCATTGCTCCAATTATTATGTTCAGCCACATGAAAAAACCTAATTTCTCCCAGGTGGTTGTAAACGAATATGTCTGTTGAATTGTTTGAACGAAAACAACTCCATTTCCAACCGTTGTTTTTAGACCAAGTAGGTTTCCAAAAAAAGAAACGGGAATTGATAAAACATCAACTCTATGACCATGAGAAACAAAAATGCTGTAAAGTGGAAGGAATGCTGTTTGGATGCTAAGAATTATTCCTGAAAGAATTATTCCCTTTGCTGCTGCACATGTTTTACTGCAATTTAACAATCTATTGGTTGCAAAAGGGAGAAATATACCAAGTGTGAGAATGATAAGTCCAACGTTGTATGGATAATTGATGATGAGAATAGAAAATATGAGAGGAATAAGAAAAACTAGGTATCTTTTATCTATCTGAATTGATCCGCTTTTCCAGAAAGATAGGATGTTGCAGAGTATTCCTAAGACGAGAAACAAAATACTATATATTGGCTGGGGAGTTGTAAAGATCGGAAGGGAAAACAGCCAGCCTGCGGAGAGGAAAAATAGGCCGAGCCATAATAGTCGTTTCATCTTATTCCCCCATTTCTTTAAATTCATCAAGAATATGTTTCAGCATGAGTATGTTTCCGGGCCAGTAATCATAGATGGATTCGATATTTTTATCGAGAAGATATTGACTATCTGAAATTAGAAGAAGTCCGCCAGAGCCATGTCTTACAAACACCATGAGATGATAATCAGTTACAAGATCTTCACTCCAGGTGAAATTAAAGCTATAATATGATATGCCCGTGTTTTCGTTATATATTATTGGCCAGCTGTCTACAAATCTTGTCTCATTTTCATATTCTAAAGAAGCATCCTCAGCATAGGGAACTGGTCCAAGTGGAATACCTTCGATATCAAGCTCAAAATTGTTAAGAAGATGCTGCGAAGCACTCTTATCAGTATATCCTGTAGCGAGGACAACAAATCCTCCATCTGACATAAATTGTTTTATAGATGTTATTTCATCTGAAGTAAATGTTTGTGTTGGGGCATTTAGTATGAGTATTTTTCCTCCATTTATTTTTTCTGTTGAGTATTCTCTTAGAAATATGGGGAGATACCCATTTCTATTTAGATTGAGGATAAGTCCATTTAATGAATCATCGGTGAAAGCCTCCAGAGTAAATCGTTCTCCATGAGATATGTCAATGTAGACAACATCTCCAAGAAGATCTGTGCTACCTGTAATCGCAGGATTAATCGTTGCAGAACATATGAGAGCCAAACAAAGAATCATAGGGAGAAAGATAAAGGTAACATGTGTTTTTTTCAAAAGGAAAAAAGCAATTATTGCTGCAGCTAGAAACAGTGTTGATATAGCAATTTTGATTAATTCTACGGTTCCTGTTTTTTCATTATGTAGCCATGAAAAAACATCTTGGATAAATGGATATGAATACGCCATCGCTGAGTTTTGAAATGAAGACGTATCACCAAAGACAAGCACCTTTCCTGATCCATAGTAAGATCCTGCAACAAGAACAACATCTCCTAACTGTTCTCCATAACTGTATTCGTAATCTCCAAGATAGGCAAAATCCTCATTTGTTGGGTCGCCTTCATCTGAAAAAGCGTATCTTCCCACAATAATTGGAAATGAAGAATAAGAAATATCAAGAGATGCACCGACACTTATCTGAATCTCGTCTTTGCTCTGTATGTTTGATACAATGGGATGGTGGAGTAGTTGGTAGCTTGTCAGCCATCTAAATTTTTCGTCAAGAGGGAGTGCTGAATCAAATCGAAATTGGATTCCAGCTTGATCGAGTAAGTCATTTAAAGGCTGTTGAATACCTCCAACATCTGTATGATCCCCTAACACCAACAATGAACCACCGTTTTCTATAAAATTGTAGATAACGTTTTTTTCATTCTGAGAAAAAGATTTATTGATGTTTACAACGACAAAGACTTGTACATCTTTCAGAAGATCTTCGGTAACAATAGTTGACTGCACTATTGATACATAATCGGTTAAATTGACGTATCTCTCGATAGTCTTATATTCAGATTGGTTAGTATTATTGTTTGTTGTATTATTTATTATGATTTCTGGCTGGATGGTATTTAGAAATGTCGTAATGTTTTCTACCGCTATTTCACATTCATAGCCGGAAGCGGTTAGATAAATCGGTAAAAGACCAAACATGCCTGAGGCTTCTCTTCCGTATTTTCCATATTCAGGAATGTCCCATGTGCCTAGCATGTTTTGTCCATAAAACAATATTTTCTGCTCTGTTGATTGAGTGTTTTCTTCACCGATAAACGTTGTTATTGTTATCGTTGATATAAAAAGAAAAACAACGGTCCATACCATCCCGTTTTTAATCAGTTTTTTTGGTGTCAATTCTTTAAACCCAAATATATTCTTTTTTGATTCGTCATAACTATATTTTGAAACAGATAGATAGATTGGAAGAAGACAAAAGATGAAGAGGATGAAATGCAGATAGAATCCATCAAATTCAACAAAACCCAAAATAATGATATAGAACATCCATAAGAAGAGAAGACCAAAGATGGATAACACAAATGTTTTCAGTATTGTTTGTTTATTTTTTGATAACAAAAAGAGAACGATTGAAAAAATTAGAAATACAATAACAATCCAAAGTCCACTTACCGATGGACCGAGCATCAAAGATTTCCCGATAAGACGGCCGATAAATCCTGTAAAAAGTAGTGAAAACTGGTGAATAACATTCCATAGTACGGGTATTGTCTGTATGAGAACGTAAAAGACGGTATAAACAAGGGAAGCTATTAAGAGAAAATGTATTTCTTTTCGCCGTAAACCAAGTTCACTATGTGCTATCTCCATTCCAGATAGCAGCAGGGATATACTTGCTATCCAGAGCATTGGTATTTCTGTAAATAAAAGCAATAGAAAAGAAAGTACAACAAGAAATAGTCCAAACAAGATTTTTACTCGCAAAGGATGGTTTCTGATAATGGCATGACATGTTTTTTTAAGGGGAAGATTAAGCAGAATGAATCCTACGAGTAAATATATCGAGAAAACAAGCATGAGGGATTGATCATATATTCCAAGATTACTTGATAGAGCATTTAATACTAAGAAAATTAATAGTAAATTAATATCAGTAGTTAGAGTAGATGCTACTATCTTCTTATCTCTCAGGGTTTTTCTAAATTTTTTACCCCACATACAGAGGAAGACATAACTCTAGAGGCCATATAATATTAGTGGTATATCTTTGTAAAAAGTGGTATTGTTTGTACTAATCTCCTTGGGATAATTATATAAAATACAAATAACATATAAATATTAATAATAAATGATTTAGGGGGTAAAATAAATTGAAAAAACTATTAGCAATTGTTGGAATATGTATTTTTTTAGTTAGTATGCCGGCATGTGTAAGCATTGTTGATTTCAGTAAATCAATGCAGCAAAATGAAAATGAAGTTTTTATTTCTGAGATGCCTATTTTAGATCCACCTAGTTATTTTGATCTGCGAGATGTTGGTGGTGAAAACTATGTAACTTCAGTTAAAAGTCAGCAGGGTGGTACCTGTTGGACACATGGCGCTATGGCAGCAATGGAAGGTAATCTTCTTATGACAGAGAATTGGGCAGCTGCTGGAGAAACTGGCGAACCAAATCTTGCTGAATATCATCTTGACTGGTGGAATGGATTTAACACATTCAACAATGATGATGATCCAGGTGGTGGAGGTCTCACGGTTCATCAAGGCGGTGATTATCGAGTGACTTCTGCATATCTCACACGTGTAGAGGGTGCTGTTAGAGATATCGATGGACAATCCTATAGTACACCACCAGAGCGATATGATCCTAGCTATCATTATTATTATGCTCGTGACATTGAATGGTATGTTGCAAATCCAGATCTAAGTAATATCAACACCATCAAAAATGCGATTATGACTGAAGGAGTTCTTGGGACTTGTCTGTGTTCTAGCGGTTCATATATGCAAAACTATATACATTATCAACCTCCAGAGACTAGTGAGCTTCCTAATCACGCAGTTGCAATTGTAGGATGGGATGATTCAAAAGTTACACAAGCACCTGAAGATGGCGCATGGATCGTGAAAAACAGTTGGGGATCTGGATGGGGATTTGACGGCTATTTCTGGATTTCGTATTATGATAAATGGTGTTGTCAGGAGCCTGAGATGGGTGCTATTTCATTTCAGGATGTCGAGTTTATGCGATATAATAAGACGTACTATCATGATTATCATGGCTGGCGTGATACAAAAACAGACAGCTCCAAAGCATTTAACGTGTTTACTTGCGAAAGCGAAGATGAACATCTTAGTGCCGTGAGTTTCTTTACCGCTGCTGATAACGTTGATTATACTGTTAAAATCTATGATCGTTTTGAGGGTGGTGAACTACTTGATGAGCTTTCTACTAAATCTGGAACCATTGCTTATACTGGATTTCACACAATTGATCTTGATACACCTGTTATGCTTACCCAAGGTGATGATTTCATTATCTATCTTGAACTTTCAAGCGGTGGACAGCCTTTTGATAGAACATCAGAGGTACCCGTGTTGCTAGGATCAATTGCTCGAGTTATGGTAGCATCTGCAGCTGATCCAGGGCAGAGCTACTATTGGAGTGGCTCAGAATGGCTTGATCTCACATCTTCAAGTGTTCAATATCCTGATACTGCAAACTTCTGCATTAAAGGCCTTATTAATGGTGGAGAGCCGCCTGTGTATCCAAAGATTGAAATAAATAATGTTTCTGGAGGCATTGGTGTTTCTGCAGTTATAACAAACACGGGAGATGCTCCAGCAACAGATGTTAACTGGACAATTACTGTTACGGGTGGAATATTTGACCTGATTAATGTGGAAGTAACAGATATCATTGCATCACTTGAGGTGGATGACGAAGTCACTGTACCAACAGGGATATTCTTCGGACTTGGACCTATTGAGGTAACAGTTGAAGCTAGATGCACTGAAGGATCCTCAGATGAAATAACAGGAGCAGGTACAATACTTATCTTTTGGATACAGATACCTTCGCCTGTTTAATTAAATACTCAAGTCTGAGTTAGTACTAGAAACGTGGAGGTATTGTACAAATATCTCCATGGTAAATTTTTTTTCCAGCTTTGCATTAAAAGCATTTGATAATGCATGATTTTCTTGTTCAGTGTTTTGTTAAAGAAGGTGAAGAAGTACATGGTGGCACAATGTCTGATGCGAATCTTTCGTTTCATGGGATTAAGTATTATCTATCAGAGAAAGAGGATGAAAAAACATGAGACTGAGTAACCGCTATTTTGCATTTAAAGCTCTGAAAACCCGATATGGAGATCGTAAATCCACTATTATCTTTTTATGCGAATGGTACCTGTATCTCCCATAGTAAAAATAAAAAAATTAATGGTGATTTTGTAATTATTCCTTTTTTTTCCACACATATGGTTTATCTCGGTATTTATCTGATACTTCTTTTATCTCTAACAGTTTACCTTTTTTTGACACTCTTATTACAGCAACCATTTTATGCCTCCAAGATTCAATTTACTTTTTTAAGTTAGTTATCAATAAAAGCGACGTATAACTATTTAAATATTTTGTTAATTATATAATTAAATATTCAATCTATATTTGACTGAAAATAAAGCAGAAAAAGCAGAACAAAACCCCCTTTGGGGAAAATTATGTTGATTTGTCAACTATCTTGGATGCATTTTGGCCATATGGCTTGACATATTTGTGGATTTAACCTTCGACTCACATAAGCTACAGGTTAGCCACTCCTTGCTATGGATCGTCGATGTGAGTAGTAGTTCATCTACTGTCAGTCCCCTTATCCCTCGCTAGCTCTCTAATCGCCCTGGCGGTACTTAATCTAACAGTCAATGAATACCAACTTTTTCAGGCATAAATAAGGGCGGAAATCTCTATTTATAAATTGACCGGTC
>JAIWHQ010000019.1:0-13659 GCA_048629575.1 Thermoplasmatota archaeon
GATGGCCTGGCTCTCAGCTCCCGTAATTCCTACCTGGATCAGGAGGAGAGACGAGCGGCGCTTGTTCTGTCCAAGAGTCTGGAAGAAGCCCGTGTGATGGTTCAAAATGGGGAACGGGATTCGGGACAGATCATCGACCGTATGAAAGAGATGATCGGTCGGGAGCCGCTTGCTAAAATAGACTACGTTGAGATAGTGGACATGGAGAATCTTGATCCAGTGCAGAAGATAGAGAATAAGGCTCTGGCTGCGCTGGCTGTGTTTGTCGGAAAGGTCAGGCTTATCGACAACGCGATTCTCCAGGTGAAGGAGTGAATCACGATGAAAAGAACAATGCTCAAAGCGAAGATCCAGAAACTCACAGTCACGGAGGCCAACCTGGAATACGAAGGAAGTCTCACGCTGGATTCAGGTTTGATGGAGACTGCGGACATGAAGCCTTTCGAGCAGGTGCATGTCTATAATATTTCTAACGGGGAAAGGTTTTCCACGTATCTGATCAAAGGGCCGAAGGATTCTGGAGCGGTCGGCGTCAACGGAGCCGCCGTTCACAAGGCAAAAGAAGGAGACAGGTTGATCGTCGCATCCTATGTTGTGCTGGAAGAAGAAGAGATAGATTTCTTCATTCCGAAAATTTTGATCGTCGGAGAGGATAATAAAGTCAAAGAAATAAAAAACCAGATTCTTTGTGCTCTTCAAAAAGAATGGGATGTCAACATTAAAGACTGTATCAACGGGCGGGAAGCATTAGATTACCTTAACTCTCCACAAGCACCTGTAGATTTAATTCTTTTAGATCTTAAAATACCTTTTGCGAAACTTGATGATGCTAAAAGGGAAAATGGCGAAAAAGTATTAAAAAGCATATCATGTATAGAAAATAATCGTATAATTCCTACTATAATCATTACTGCATATGCTGAAGATACTCATGGTGCAAGAGGTCCAGAAGGTCAATATTGGCCTAGAAACAAAGCAACAAGTAATGTGTTGTTCTATCGGTTTTTAGAACAGTTCCCATTACTACAAAAACTTCTACTCCTTATAAAATAAGACTTTAGGGTCAAGAACATGACTTTAGAGTCAAAATGGACTTTAGGTGCAAAGCTACATTTAACTTAATAATGGCGAACCACAAAAATATATTAAACTACAAAAAATTGCTATGTAGGCAATGTATGTTGCATACATAAGTGTCCATGCAGAAGTGTTTTCACATTTCTCATTTTTATGGCTGTGGAGCATAAACCAAAAGATGAAAAAACTCAGAATGATCAGAAGGGCAAGTGGCAACAGGTAAAACTCTATGATATTGAACATTATTAATGGAACGATCAAGGCAAAAGCACTGCCCATAAAAAGAAGAGAAATGAACGAGGCTTTCTTAAGTCCTAGAACATTGACAAGAGTTTTTGTTCCTGACTGTTTATCAGCATCTGCATCAAGTATATCTTTTGTTGCGGTTCCTCCGAAAAGAAAGAGTGCTGAGATGGTTCCGATTGCAAGCGGTAGGTTTTGGAATGGATTTGCAAAGACACTCCATGATGCAAGTACTCCGAGAAGTCCTCTTGGTATAGCAACCCATAGTTGGTTGATGAAGAGGAATTTTTTCATTCGTGGCGGTAGTGAATATGTTATTGAAAAAAATGCAATGAAAAGAACAAGCAAACTAAACGTTACATTAATGGCGAGTGATAGCAACATTGCAAAGATGTAGAGGAGAAATGATATGTTTTGCGCTTCTTTTCGTGAAAGTATCCCCTTTGGTATAGGTCTGTATGGTTTTGATAGTTTATCTTCTTTGTAGTCAGTTGCTTGGTTGAGTGCGTTTGATGCACCATTTAATAAAGCAAAACACAGACTTGCAGGAATAACTGTTAATACTATGGTGAGAAAAGTGACGTCGGTTCTTCCAGAATAGATAAGACTTGCTATCATAATGCTACTTGAAACAATGATTGGAGCAAGGAGAGTAAATGGCCGAAGCAGTTCGATATATCCCCTTATTTTTTCATTCATGTGGCCTCACCCAGTTTTGTCATGATAAAAAGTTGCGGTTTATGAGTAAATAGATATATCAACTTGCTAACAAGGGAGTATAAACTTTTGATTCTCATACAATATGGTTTCTTTTTTCTGACTATATAAGACTTCTTTTACAACTATTACCGTAATAAAGAATATGTTCTCTAAACTTGCTTTTGTTATGTAATGTCAAGTAAGGAACGTGCAAATATCCTTTTTGACATATCATGCCATATAGATAATTGGGGACGGATGGATATATATTTTCCTCTTCTATTTATAAGAGTGATTTGGTTAGATATTACGGTATACAAATGGTGTAATTTTTGGAATAATATATCAGATACTTTGGGATGGGGCTGGAACCTCCCGTATCATTAATCAGCTTATCAAAACGAGTAAAGGTTATATCGTTACGTTTATTATCAGAACATAATTTTTATTAAAAAATTAGTGAGATGCTTCTTGCACTCGCTTTACGCCGTCAATGTCATTAATTACTGTTGCAACTGTTTCTGGAACCAACTCCTCCCATGATTTATTCTGCATCATCCTTTTACGGATCTCTTTGCCAGAATAGTTCTCTCGACTGAAAAGATCAGTCTTCTTAACAACATATCCTTTTTCTGAAAACAGCTTTTTTGTAAAAGAATTATTAGATAGAACAACATCAAAATCTGAAACAATTGAAACAACATGAGACACCCACTTTGGAGGATTATGAATATCTGGAATTGTAACTATCCTGTAATTTGTTACTCCTACAGCATCTAATGATTTTTCTATCATCATTTTCCTTTCATCATGGGAAAATGGATTCTCAGATGTATTGCTGTATTGCGAAGAGCCGATACCTATAATTATTTCATCATACTGATTACAAATACTCTGTAAAAAACGAAGATGCCCTTTATGAAACGGTTGGAAACGTCCGATAAATAATGCGTTCATATTCATACTTGAAATAACAAACAACAATTATTACTTTTGCTCGGGAGAAAATATGGGCTTGCCCTGTTTTTTATCTACAGGTTTTAAATGTGTGTCTGTCTTTTTTTTCTCAGATTCAAGCTCAACTTTTCCTACTATCCTCAGCGGTCTCATCGCTTTCAGCTTTCTGAGGAGCTCTTCTTTACCCTCGCCGACAAGAGCGTTCTCTAAAACATCATTAAGAGTCTCTACAGGGATAATCTCAATTTTTCCTTTGTATTTTTCTTCAATTAATACATCATTCAGATTCGCCTTCGGAATCAAAACTTTTTTAATTCCCGTCTGAGCAGCTGCCTCTATTTTTGCAGTAACCCCACCAATAGGAAGGACTGTCCCTCGGATGCTGATAGAACCAGTCATAGCGACATCTTGGCGTACATAAACGTTTTCCATAGCAGAAATGACAGCGGTAATAAGCGATACGCTCGCAGAATCCCCTTCGACACCTTCATAGGTTCCAATGAATTGGATATGAATATCATGTTTTGAGATATCTCGCCCCATATATTTTTTGATGATGGCAGAAATATTTTGCACTGATTCTTTTGCTATTTCTCCAAGTTTGCCCGTTGCAATTACCTTTCCTTCTGATTGAGATCCTGCAGGAGTAACTTCTGCAACAATAGGAAGAACAAGACCTGAGAACTCACTCATTGAGGGATCCGCAGAGTGTACAGCAAGTCCGTTCACTGCACCAATCTCTTTTCCCTCTGTTCTGTAGGAACGATATTGGCTCTGAGATTCCAACGCTCTATCAACGACTTGTTGTTCAAGGGATCTTGCTACTATTTTCGCATCGATAACATGTTCCTGAGTTACTAATTTATCTTTCCGTTCATATGCAATATCGCCAGCAACTCGTACAAGTCCACCCAGCTCTCGCAGTCGAAGGGAAAGTTTTCCTTTCCTTCCTGCTCTACGTTGTGCTTCATGAATAATTTCTGCTACTGCTTCTCTAGTGAAATGAGATATTCTTTCATCCTTTTTCACTTCTTGAGCGACAAAACGAACAAGCTTCTCTCTATTCTCATTCGTATCGTCCATGATGCTATTCAGATAGACCTCATAGCCATACCCTCTAATTCTCGAACGTAAGGCAGGATGCATTCCTCTTAGTGCATCTAAATTACCTGCAGAAACCAAAATAAAGTTACAGGACGCCGGTTCTGTTTTTACCATTGCTCCGAAGCTTCGTTCTGATTGACCGGTAATCTGAAACTTTTTCTCCTGAATTGCAGTCAAAAGATGTTGTTGAGATGGAAGACTAAGTGTGTTTATTTCATCAATATAGAGAACTCCTTTATGTGCTCGATGTATCGCGCCTGCTTCAACAAGTTGATGTGGCGGTGTTTCCAGCCCTGCAGATTGAAAGGGATCATGTCGAACGTCTCCAAGAAGAGCTCCTGAATGAGCAGCAGTTGCATCTATAAAAGGAGGCACATCATTTTTCTCATGGGAAACCAATATTTTTGGAACCTGTTGCATTCCTTTTCTCTGAGTAAGTCCACCTCTTGCTACAAGGATATAGATCATAAAAGCAAAAATTCCACCAAAAAGAATATACTCAAGATGTTCTGTTACTATAGCCGCTAGTACTGATATGACAACAATCATAAGAACAATTGAAATCATTAAACTATTTTGCTGCTCAGCCTTCTTTTTCGCCTCATCTCGTTGAACCTTGATTATTTCTTTTGCTTTCCCACCAGGAACAACTCGTATATGTGGTGTGTTTGTATCCTCGTTATTGGGATAAGCAATAATGTCTTCTAGTTGTCCTTTCGGTAAAAACTCTGTCATTGCTCGAGCTACCATGGATTTTCCCGTACCTGGATCGCCAATAAGCATAACATGTCGTTTCTGCTCTGCAGCCTTACGAACAATATTGACGGTTTTATCTTGCCCTATTACTTGCTTAAGGAGGCTTTTTGGTACTTTGATGTCTTTGGTTGTTTCGAATTTAATTTTTTTTATCCACTCTTTAATGGGAGGTAACTCTTCCTTTTTCCGCTCTTTGGATTCCATATGCTCTCCTGTCAATTTTGTTACCGTTTAAAAGACTTAATCACATAATAAGTTTTACATATATTTTATCTTAATTGATTTAAGTGGATATAGTAAATACGTATATCAATTTTTCTTTAGAGACAATATCCGCTGACTTTATAATACGCTATGTGATACTGCAGTAGCAATGACATTTGACCGAAAAACACTGGTGATCCCAGATAAAACTAGATTCGAA
The DNA here is from genome assembly GCA_048629575.1 of Thermoplasmatota archaeon. Classification (GTDB taxonomy): domain Archaea; phylum Thermoplasmatota; class E2; order DHVEG-1; family DHVEG-1; genus JAUWYM01. Next base: position 5,261 of record JAIWHQ010000019.1, read on the forward strand.
GAACAACTTATTTCTACCAAGGGAGATGTGGTTATTGGAGATAGATCATTACTTCAATTTAGCATCAATACTGATGGGAGAGTATTTATTGGAGAGCATGTTATAACGGGAGGAAACCTTAATGCAACAAACGATGTTCGAGTCGATATTTTCTCAAGCATTGGCGGCGATATACAAAGCGGAGGTAATGTTTATCTTGGAGAGAAAGTGAAAGTGAAAGGTAAACTTTCTTTGAAAGGAGATCTTGATGTTGGTGATAGTGTCGAAATCGAAAGTGGTTTTGAAGCAAAGGGTTGGATAAATATTCGCAGTCCAATACCAACTGTTATATATATTTTTATATATCTATTACAGCTTTTGAAGATGGGACATAGCGAAGAAATAGAACGACTTCTTGAAGAACTTGAGCAAAACGATGGAAAAACAATACCTATTTCAGAATCATTTCTTTTTATTCCCAACAGCTCAATTATTGGACTTTCAAAATCCAAAGTAGATTACAATCTCCATATTGGAAAAGAATGCAAGATTCTAGGAAACTATGATATAAAAGGAAACATCTACGTTGATGACAAATCAGATGTGTACGGATCGTTGAATGCAACATCAGATGTTTTTTGTGGAAAAAAAGTAAAAATACATGGAAACATCATTTCAAACGGCATCGTCAATATTAATGAAGAAACCCATGTCGTTGGCAATGTATCCGCAGATAAAATACTCCTTTCAAAAACGGCAACTGTCCAAGGAACTCTCTTAGCAAAAAAAGGCATATCATTTATTGATTCGTCAAAAGAAAATGCAACTGAAAAGGTTAAACGATTTGAAAACGATGCAGATGTTGTTGATGAAGTAAAAGAAATGTTGGAGTAAAAATACAATGCAACTTGGCATAGTTGGAAAACCAAACGTTGGTAAATCCACCTTTTTTAATGCCGCAACTGAGGCACATGCAGAGATTGCAAACTACCCTTTCACCACAATTGAAGCAAACAGAGGAGTCATGTATATTCGAAAACCATGTCCCTGTAAAGATTTCAAAGTCACCTGTACGCCGCATAACTCAAAATGCAGTAATGGAACACGGTTTGTACCCATTGAAGCAATTGATGTTGCAGGACTTGTTCCCGATGCGCATAAAGGAAAAGGACTTGGAAATAAATTTCTTGATGATCTACGACAAGCCCATGCCCTTATACATATTATTGATGCATCTGGCAGTACTGATGAGGAAGGAAATCCTTGTGGAATCGGAACATATGATCCTTTAAAAGATGTCGAGTTTTTAGAAAAAGAAATTACTTATTGGCTTTTTGGAATCATTAAAAAAAGTTGGGAGCGGCTCGCACGACAATCTGAACTAGAGGGAAAAAAGATTGAAAGAATGCTTGAGGCACAATTAACAGGTCTCGGTATCAAAGAAGAACATATCGCCAGTGCCCTGAGAAAAATAAAACTTGATCGCTCTAAACCATCAAGCTGGACAGATGATGAAGTGTTACAGCTTGCTGACTATGTACGAGCTATGAGCAAACCCATCATTATCGCGTTTAATAAAAGTGATAAAGCACCAGAAAACCTTATGGCTAAAATGGATCTGCTGAAAGACTACATCGTCATTCCAACAAGTGCTGAAAGCGAACTTGCTTTAACCAATGCATCAGAAAAAGAAATAATAAAATATACTCCAGGTAGTAATGATTTTACTATCCTAAAAAAAGATGACATTTCAGAAAAACAAAAAAAAGCACTTGAATATATTAAAAGTCATGTGCTTGCCAAATATGGCTCCACAGGCATCCAAAAATGTATCGACGAAGCAGTGAAACTGCTTGATCTTATCGTTGTGTACCCTGTTGAGGATGATAATCATCTTACTGATAAAGAAGGAAGAATTCTTCCCGATGCATACCTAGTTCCACGAGGTTCTACTGCAAAAGATCTAGCCTATAAAGTTCACACGGATCTTGGCGATCATTTTATACGAGCTATTGATGCACGAACCCATCGAGTTATTGGTTCGGATCATATCTTAAATGATGGAGATGTCATAAGTATCATTGCAGATGCGTAGACCATCAGGATATCAACCTGCATGTGAATCTGCATATTCTTTTGAGTTATGATGTGCTTATTATGTGCGTTATTATCTGCAAAACAAGTTTTTAAATCCCTCATCCATTACATTTCTTGGGATCACTCAGATCATTGTTTTACTAGGAGGAAAAACGTGACAGTAAAAAACATCAACAAGACCGTGCTATCGAAAAATCATCGCAGAAAAACTTTTTCAAAAAACCTGATGAACAAAAAACTTGATTTGGAGGACCTTCCTTTCACGACAATGAAGATTACCCTTCGTATGTTGAAATGGATTTTTGTGTTGATTTTTGTATACATTGCCGTGAGCATCGTATTTCTTATCGCGCAAGGTGGAGATGAACAAATAAGAAATATTATAGTGTATAGTGTCAGTGGATTCTTTACATTTTTTATGGGATACTTCGGATGGATGTTTGCACGAAGTGTTTCAGAAATTGTTGGCGGGAAGAAACCTCAAGGAGATGATTTTTAATAAGTGGTGATCTATCCTTAGATGAGGTTTGATCATTGATAATCTTTGATAATCATCAACATTTACGACGAGATGGATTGTTCTTAGAGGCAGTTAAAGAATTTCAAAAGGCAGGAGGTACCCATTTTGTCTTATGTCAATATCCAATGCCCTCAATTGTTATCCATGAGAAGAGTTACAAATCTTGTTATCTTGAGACACTTCAGATGGCAGATGAAATCCGTTCTAAAGTTGATGTTGGAGTGTTTGTTACCGTTGGTCCATATCCTGTTGATTATCTAAAACTAAGTGAGAGATTTGGAAGAGACGTTTCTATTAAAATTATGAAAAAAGGAATGGATGAAGCAGCAACACTTTGTGAGGAGAAGAAATGCATTGGAATCGGAGAAATTGGAAGACCACATTTTCCAGTTGATGCGCAAGTTGTTACCGACTCTAATGAGATTCTTAAGTATGGAATGGCAAAAGCCAAGGACGTTGGTTGTCCAGTTATTTTACATACGGAAAGTACAACGCCTGAACAATGTAAGGAACTTATGGAGATGGGTAGAGATGTCGGTCTTCCTGCAGATAAAATTGTGAAACATTTTGCACCACCACTCATTAATAATGACGAGAATTTTGGTCTTATGCCTTCTGTTCTTGCGAGCAGGAAGAATATTGTTGCAGCAATTAAGAAAGGTTCTCGTTTTTTAATGGAAACAGATTACATAGATGATTTCAAGCGTCCTGGTGCTGTACTTGGTCCAAAAACGGTTCCAAAACTCACAAAAAAACTACTCGATGCTGAAATAATGGATGAAAACCAATCTTTTGAGATCCATGTAAAGAACCCTCAGAAAACATACGGTATTGATCTAGACGAATAAATCAAAGAGAAATTGATTTCTTTTTTGCAAATACAAATTTAAAGTAACAGATGATTAATTAACAAAAACATTGGAGATACCATGTCAACATTTAGAGGATTTATTGCAATAGAAATCAATGCCACACCAAATATATTGGAATTTGAAAAAGAAATCAAAAAAACTGGTGCTGATGTAAAACTTGTTGAACCGCAAAACATTCATATTACACTTAAATTCCTGGGAGATGTCAAAGAAAATCTGATTGATGAAATTGAACAAATTATGAAAGATGCTGTTAAAAAAATACAACCTTTTACAATAAAACTTAAAGGAACTGGTGTCTTTCCAAACCAAAACTATGTCAGAGTTGTTTGGATTGAAATCAAAGAAGCACAAGTAATAGAAACAATAGCAAATACAATCGATGAACACCTGTCAAAACTTGGTTTCAAAAAAGAAAAAAGAGGTTTTTCCCCTCATCTTACAATAGGGCGTGTAAAAACAGCAAAAAATAAGCAGCAGCTACTAAAGGTAATAGAAAAATATGTTGATGTAGAATTCAGTATTCAAGAGATTAACTCAATAAAGTTAAAGAAAAGTGATCTTACTTCAGCAGGACCGATCTATACAACGATTAGAGATGTTACTTTCTAAGAGGTGGTGGACTTACTACAATACTGGTTGTTGGTTTTAGGGTTTTTTCATCTCATCCTTTTTGTTACAGGCCTGTTCTTATTCATGCCTAAAAAGATTTTTAAAACAACGTTTGTCGAATATTATCACCTATTCATTACTCATTTCAGGTATCTTATAATTATCTTTAGTGTTGTAGCTGTTCATCTTATTGAAGTCAACATTTTAGATTCATATTTTACAAACATAATAGGCGTTGATTTTGCAAACAACATTCAGATGATCGAAGGTGGTGTTGTCTATTGGTTCTCACAGAATTGGATACCTGCTCTTATCTATTTTTTTGTTTTCATGTATATTGTCGTCTATCCATTTACCCTCTGGTTTTCACCATTATATTTTATAATCACCGATGATAAAAAGGCTATAAAGACATTGGCCTATGGATTACTATTAATCTATGTTATCGCTCTTCCATTTTATCTTTTCTTTCCAGTAACAAATGTCTATACGTTTTATGGTGCAGAATCTGCACTTGAAACAGTTATTCCATCTGTAGAAAGCTTTTTCTACTCCGCAACTACTCTTAATAATTGTTTGCCATCACTTCATGTCGCAATGACTCTTCTCATTGCAAAATCAGTGTCAGTTACAAAAAATAAAAGATATGCATATTTTACATATTTCTGTGCAGTGTCAGTTATTTTATCAGTTATCTATTTAGCTATTCATTGGATAACTGATGTTATATGTGGTGTTCTCCTTGCCTTTGGAGTTTTCTACCTGCAAAAGAAGTTTATATCGGAGAAATAAATGATTAAAGGATCAGAAGAAGTTGAACAAAAAGTTCTAGAAAAAATTGTTCCTGATAAAAATGATCGCCTTAGACTGGAGACTACAATTGAAGAACTAAAAACAATCGTTCAAAAACATACGCAGAAAATCGATTTTCCAATCGTAATTGAACTTGTCGGTTCAACAGCGAAGGATACCTATCTGAGAGACAATCTTGATATTGATCTATTTCTTTGTTTCCCGCCATCAACTTCAAGAGAAGAATTAGAAAGAATTGGTCTTTCTATCGGGAGAAAAGTACTAACAAAAAGGGAGGAATGTTTTGCAGAACATCCATATCTTAGAGGAGAATTTAAGGGATATAAAACCGAAATCGTTCCGTGTTATAAGATAGAGTCTGCATCTCAGAAACTCTCAGCAGTTGATAGAACACCATTTCACACACAATACATACAAGAGCATCTGTTAGAATCGCAAAAAAAGGAAGTGAGACTTTTCAAACAACTTCTGAAAGGTATCGGATGTTATGGTGCTGAAGCCGAAGTTGAAGGTTTTTCAGGATATCTGTGTGAAATACTTGTTTTGAAATATGATTCATTTCAAAATCTGCTCTTGCATGCTCAACACTGGAGCTATGGCAAGCAGCTGTCTTTGCATGCAGGGGCATTTCCTCGTTTTGACACGCCATTAATATTTATTGATCCTGTTGATGGTGATAGAAATGTTTCTTCAGCGCTTTCAAAAGAAAAATTTGATCTTTTTAAAAAAGCATGTATAAAATACATAAAAAAGCCACGGATCACTTTTTTCTTTCCAAGCAAGATAAAACCATGGTCACTTGATAAAATCAGAAAAGAAATAGGTGAAAAAAAATTCTTTGGATTAAAAATTAAAAAACCTGAAATCATCGCAGAAAACCTTTATCCTCAGGTTCGTAAAGCAATGCGTTCAATAGTTGATCTTTGTATACAATACGGGTTTCCAATAGTGGACTCGTTCTTTCATATAAATAATGACTCGGTTTATATTGTACTTCATCCTAAAAAAAGTAAAATTTCAGAAGTGATGATTCATATGGGTCCACCTGTTGACTTGAAAACAAATGCAGATAATTTCGTTGAAAAATGGATAAACAACCCTCGAACAATCAAAAAACCATTTGAAAAAGATGGCAGATTGTATGTGGAAATAAAGCGAGAATACGTAGATGTTAAAAAGCTACTAGAAGAACAAATAAGAAACCTAAGCCTTGGAAAACACATTGATTTGATTGTTCAAGAAGATTTTACTATTTTAGAACGTCGTGATCTTTTTAAAGAGAATTTATGCATGCTTTGGACAGAATATCTTGATAAAAAGATGCCCTGGGAGCGATAACTACTCGTGATTTACACGTCTTCTGTGTGATAAATACGATGTTTTTATGCCATATGCGGATTCTTTTGATTTTTATGTCGACGGCACATTTTTAACAAAGCTTTTTTATCAAGAGAATGGTTTCTTTAATGGATATGTCGTTTTATGAAGAAATTATCGAATTAATATTGTCAAAAAAAATACAAACAAAAGAAGAAATTCATAAAGCAAAAATTAAACTCTGTAAAAAGTATCATATAGACATTATTCCTCCAGATAGCGAGATATTATCTCATTTATCAGCTGATTCTGAAAACTTTGAAATTGCCTGTTCATTACTTCGAAAAAAACCGATGCGAACGATTTCTGGTGTTGCTGTTGTTGCTGTAATGACCTCTCCTGAAGAATGTCCCCATGGTCGATGCATTCCATGTCCAGGTGGTCCAGAAAACAATACGCCTCAGAGCTATACAGGGTATGAACCTGCAGCGATGAGAGGATTGATACATAATTTTGATCCGTATCTTCAAACAAAAAGTAGATTGGAACAATTAGAAGCAATAGGTCATTTAACAGATAAAGTTGATTTTATTATTATGGGTGGAACCTTCACTTCAAGGCTATTAGAATATCAACAGTGGTTTGTTAAACGATGTTACGATGCTTTAAATAGAGAAAATTCCCAGAATTTGGAGCAGGCAAAAAAGAAAAATGAAACTGCACAATCTCGCTGTATCGGCTTAACTGTTGAAACAAGACCTGATTGGTTTTCTTTACAGCACGTTGATAATGCCCTTCATCTAGGTGCAACCCGAGTAGAACTTGGGGTGCAGAGCACTTACGATGATGTCTTATACAATATGAACAGAGGCCATACCGTTACTGATACCATCAATGCCACTCGAATTGCAAAAGATTCTGGTCTTAAAATTTGCTATCATATTATGCCTGGCCTACCTGGTTCTGATGAAAAAAAAGATCTTATGTCTTTTCGAACAATCTTTGAAGATGACCGATTCAAGCCAGACATGATTAAGATATATCCCGCACTAATAATTAAGGGGACAAAATTGTATGATATTTGGAAATCTGGTGAATATGAGTCATTAACTACTGAAAAGGCATCAAAACTTATTGCTAAGATGAAGGAATATGTCCCAGAGTGGGTGCGTATTCAAAGAATTCAGCGGGATGTTCCTGCTCAAATGATCAGTTCTGGTGTTAAAAAAAGTAATCTAAGACAATATGTCGAAAAAGAGATGATAGATCATGGAAAAACATGTCGATGTATCCGATGTAGAGAAGTAGGGCATAAATCATTGAAAAAAAAGATCGACTTCAGCGATATGTCAATTACATGTACACGTCATCAGTATACGGCAAGTAATGGTTGTGAGATCTTTCTTTCACTTGAAGACAAAACACGGGATGTTCTTATAGGATATTTACGACTCCGAGGTATTGTTCTTCCTCACAGATATGAACTTCAAAAAGAGCCATGTATGATAATTCGTGAACTAAAAATACTTGGAAGAGAACTGTCTCTTGGAGAAAGAACAAGTGAATCCCTGCAGCATAGAGGGTATGGAAAAGAATTGATTCGTGAAGCAGAACGTATATGTTTTGAAGAGTTTGACAAAAAAAGATTATTTGTTCTTAGTGGTGTTGGTGTTAAACAGTATTATCGTACCCTGGGTTTTTCAGATGATGGAACCTATTTGAGTAAATCTTTGAAACGTTAAGGTTTTTGAGTTTTCCAGGAGGAAGTAATTTCGGGATAAGGAGAAACTGATTTTTTTAAAAAATTATACCCTTTTTTATAGGATTGAGGTAAAGGGCTTTTTTGTCTAATAGCATAGCACTATCTTAAATAACAAACACTTTAATATTGAGAAATCATTTATCTTATTGGCAACTGTTGGATGGTAAGAGAGATAGGACGTACGTTATCGTTTCGAATAACAGAAAAGGTGTTACTATTTTTTCGGTATATAAGATTATTTGATGTGTTATTTATGGAGGTGGTTCAATGAGTGAGGTACCTGATATTGTTAAACAGTTGAGAGAAGCTGAAAAACTTGGGAAGCTTGAGAGTAGTTCACAGGTTTCTCATGAAGAGTTGGAGGTTCCCAAAGACTTGTTAGAGGATATGTCAGATGAAAATGTTGAGGGTTTTAAGGAAAATGTTG
>JAIWHQ010000020.1:0-13490 GCA_048629575.1 Thermoplasmatota archaeon
CCAACTTTTTTATATTCATCTACAATCTCAGCTGATAATACTGCGTGGTCTGTAGCGCAGCGTAAGACCCGCAGATAAAACAGCCGTCTAGCTTTTTTTAGCGCTTTATATATTGTTTCTTGCCGCGCGCGGCAGACCACATAGGGTCTGCCCTATAAAGACGCGACAGGAGCACAAAAAATTATGGATATTGTAAGTAGCGGATGCTATAAAAAACCAGCTGGTGACACGCGAAACAACTGGGTGACCATGATGTTTAAAACCAAATGCAATTACAATTGTTTTAAAAAACAGTCTCATATCGACACTTGTACACAAGCGTTACTCTATTTTGAACGGTTTGGGTTTGAATTTTGTGATTTTGGGTTTGGCGGCAGTCATGTACATTTCCCCGTAAATGTCCCAAAAAAGTACTCAGTCCAGAATGCAGAGATTATGTTGAAATCGTATAGCGCAAAAAAGATGTTTGAAATGCACCCTGGTTTTCGAAAACGATATCCGCGTGGAAGTTTTTGGAGTGGGTATGAGCACCATGAATCTACAGGATTGATAGATCTGGAGAAATCTATTGCATATTGTCGCAGTCAACAGCGACGTCATGGTGTGACTGTTGTAGATGATCGACAACAAAGATTACCTGATGCCGCATGAGATCGCCGAGCGGGGATACGGCAACGCCCGAAGGGCTTGCCGAGGAAGCGAAGGCGGAACGGGTTCATAAGGGCAGAGCCCTTATTTCATTATTGATATTCATTAACACGATTAATGGGTTAAGTTTAAATATTTATTATAGTAGTAGAAAAATATAAATAGTATGTCGCCCTATAATATAATGGGGGCATTGTTTTTGTTTAGTTTAAATTATAATAGAATAATTAACGAACTTACCCTGCTGTTAAGTATTAGCATGATTTATACGTTAGGTTTAGATATAATGACTTTTAGGAGGTTTTGCAATGGAAAATGAAATAGTATGTAAAGGTATTAGCAAAACATATTGTAAAGTATGTAAGGTATGTAAACAAGAAACGGTACAAATTCCCATACGAAAGATCGACTCGCTCATGATGATAGAGCATTACTGCCCATATTGTGAGACATCTGAAATTACGTATGAGGACTTTAAGCATATGTAAAAAATGTAAAGGATGGTCATTCATCTAAAACATCAAATGAGATGATATGAGATAAAGAGATAGTTTTTTTATTACAATTCGTTATCTATATTACAATTGATGGCAACGAGGCGAGATAAATTACTGAGTTGGGAGAATTAGATCAGAAAAAAGTTTCTGCAACACTAAAATCACATGAGGAGATACTTGATTTATTTAAAGAAATTGAGACAATCAACAATACTTTTAATCTTAATTTTTCTAATGACAACTTTTATAACACCGGTACAAAGTATTAATACAACAAAACAGAACACAACTGATTTTTCCACTCAATTATCAACAGCATCTGATTCGTATCTTCTAAAATCAACAACCATTGGAGCAATAACAACATTTATTATCGCATTTAGACCAGGAATAAAAAGAGAATGGAACTTCTTCTAATGCCAATTCTTCTGTTATTTCAGCCAAAATAAAAAATTATTCGTATTGTGTTCTGTTGTTTTTCCATCAAGTTTTCCCTCTCGCACAAGCCATCCTACAGCACAAAACACATCATTTTCATTGATTTTAGCAAGTCGAGAGATAGACTCAACATCAACCTCTCCCCACATATCAAGTATTTTCCAGACTATACCTGCATCGTTTCCGATTTTAGTAGTTAAATTTGTATCTCCAAGGCTAAAGCTACCATCACCGGTCTCTTTGTAGATTTTATTTTCTTTTGCAAGCCATCCAATTGCACTGTACAGTTCTTTTTCTGTAAGTCCTGTTTTTTCCATTAGTTTGTTTTCTGTAAGAGAACCATTTGTATTGAATGCTGCCCATATCTTTCCTGCATATTTGCCAAAAGAATCAACAAAATCAACCATGAAAGCTGCCTCGTTAAGAGTCATATATCTACCTTCATTAAATACGTTATGATTCATCAAAAAATCGATCTCTAACAAAAACTATAAGACAATATCTTTAATTTGGGGATGTGAGGTTATAGCCCATGTTTAAGATTGATAAGTCTAGCTTTATTGCACCAAGTGCAGTGATCATCGGAGATGTCATTATTGGGAAAGATTGTGGGATATATCCATATGCTGTTATCCGAGGAGATCAAAATACAATAGAAATTGGAGATGGATCAAACGTACAGGATTGTTGTGTTATACATGTAAATAACGAATATCCCGTTAAAATCGGGAAAAATGTTTCAATTGGGCATCTTGCAATGATTCATGGTGCAACAATAGAAAATGAATGTTTAATAGGAGTCAATGCAACAGTTTTAAATGGTGCAAGGATTGGTTCAGGATCAGTGATAGGAGCTAATGCTTTAGTCACTGCAGGTACAGAAATACCTAAAAACAGTCTGGTCTTAGGAGTCCCAGGGAAAGTAATCAAACAAGATGAAGGTTTACTGGAAATGATACGTTCTAATGCAGAGACGTATAAAAAGCTCTCTCAGAATCATTTACAGGGAAAATATCCCGCGTATAAACAAGAGTAAATCCTTCTTATCTTTCAAAATAACATTTTAATACAAGGTTTCTATTGTTTCTTGCTTAGGATGGAAAAAACAAAAATGAGAACAATAAAGGTTGGAATACTTGCAGAAGAACCTCTTTTCTGGGGCTCACGTAAACATTATCATAAAATCGTGTTAGACGGCTATCAGTGGACAGCGAAAAATACGACGTACCGGTTTTCTACAAGCTATCTTTTTGATAAAGATATATTGGATGGAAAACTCAATACATCTAATTTTGATGTTTTTCTTATTCCAGGTGGAGGAGTTGGTAATAATGAAGCACTTCTTAAAGGATTTAATAGCCTAAGAAGTGTCAGAAAATGGAAAAAAACCATAAGTAATTTTGTAAAAGACGGGGGAGGAATTATAGGGATTTGCGGTGGAGCAGCAGTCATTACTGATTTAACCACAGGACCAGGTAAAACCCCTAGAACATTTATAGAACGTCAATATAACAAGAGTTCATTAGGAATTTCTAAGGTAGTATCATATTTTAATACGCTGGCATTTCCTCTTTTTTATCCTTTTCAAAGAAAACATCCAGAAAAAATTGGTGCATCTGCCTATGTTTTTTCTTTTGCACATGGAGAAGTTGCTGACGGAAAACATATTTACACTGGAGGTGCGTCTATAGACTTTCAGATAGAGAAGGACAACCCGATTTTTTCAGATTTTCCAAAAAACACTGAGCGTATTAGATGGTGGGGTGGGCAAGCTCTTCTCGTACCAGAAGACTCAGACAGGGAGATATTTGTACTTGCACGATTTCCTAAAGAAGAACTTTCTGATAATAAATCTATAAGGATTTATGCATGGAGATATATTGGAGGTTTTCGTGGGATAGTAAGAGCGTTAATAAACTCCTATAGATTGATCAAAGAAAACAATTTAGATCTAAAACTCATTCCTTTATTTACCTATTATCTTGCAGGTGACTGGGAGAAAACAGATAAAGTAATAGAACTTGATTTTTCAGATAAGCCTTGTATCACTGCAGAAATCTATCCTAATGAAAACAAAGGACGAATTCTTTTAAGTACGGCACATCCAGAGTATATGATCTGGCAAGATGGACATATTGAAGAAGTTGATGATAAAAAATTTAACTGCCTTGCAACAGGTCTTCATCAATGGAAAAATATGCCAAAACTTAGTGAAACCCTTGAATATGAATTAACCCATAACTGGTGGATTCATCGAAGATTTGCTGCATGGGCTGCAAAAGTACCAGATGATCATTTTCCACCAATTTGCCTAAGTAAAATCACTGAGAAAGACAGACAGCTCATATCAAATAATATCTTTTGTAATGGTGGTCTTATTAATCAGATGAAAAATATTTGAAAAACATACATTAATCCTAGCTTTTTTACCGGCATACAACTATTTTATGCTATTTATGAGGTGCTTCCTAATAATTACGAAGGTTATCTGAGCGATTGTTTCGTTTGGGCGACATTTTCATTTTAGACTTTCCTTTATTGATAGAGTATTCTATTTACTCTTTACTCAATAGATATAGCACTTATTGAATTTCGGGTCTTCCATATATTTTTCCAATATTTGATTATTAATAAGTACAAGAGTTATATCGATTATCCACTAGTGTCTCTTCCTTTTACTTTTTTATTACTACTTTCCTTTAATTCCCCATTTAGTATTTTCCATTCATCTTCACATTTTTTGCTACAAAACCACTTTTCATCTTTTGTTTTAATTTTCTTTTGACACATGGGACATTTAATCGATCGATAATGAAAATTTCTTACATGAGGCATACTCTAACATAAGCAAATTTTAATTTAAAAATTGTTCCTAATTTCAATTTTTGCATTGCCGAAACTAAAACTAAATTCTTGCCTTACTCGATCACCATATTTTTTATGATTATGTTATCTATAAGTTTCCTCTAGATTTTCGAGAGAGTGATAAAACATTAAAGATCTGTTTTTGGAAAATAATTTAAATCAAAATCTGATAGCTGTGCTTGATTCCGATTATCTGGAGGAGGTATAATTATGAACGAAGCAGTAATAGTTTCAGCTGTGAGAACAGCACAAGGAAGGTTTGCTGGTGCTCTAAAAGGTTTTTCAGCTCCGCAACTTGGTAGTATTGCCATCAGAGAAGTTGTTAAAAAAGCAGGTTTAAAACCAAAAGATATTGAAGAAGTTATCATGGGTAATGTTGTCTCAGCAGGTCTTGGTCAAAATGTTGCCAGACAAGCAGCAATTGCAGCGGGAATGCCTTATGAGATTGGTGCGCTTCATGTTGATAAAGTATGTGGATCATCTCTCAAAGCAGTTGTTCTTGCTGCACAAGCAATAAAGCTTGGTGATTCTGATTGTATTGTCGCTGGTGGAATGGAAAGTATGACAAACTGCCCATATTTTTTGGATAAAGCACGGTTTGGATTCCGTATGTTTGATGGTAAAATAAAAGACTGTATGGTAAATGATGGTCTTTGGGATGTTTATAACAATTATCATATGGGAAATACGGGAGAAGTCATAGCAGAGAAATATAAGATTACAAGAGAGGACTGTGACATATTTGCTGCAGGAAGCCAGCAAAAGGCAGTAAAGGCGACAGAGACTGGTAAATTTAAGAATGAAGTAATACCAATCGAAATTAAGCAGAAGAAAGCGGATCCCATTATTTTTGATAAGGATGAAGGCATCCGAAAAGGTTCAACTCCTGAAGCACTTGCGAAGTTAAAACCGTTTTTCAAAGAAGGAGGCGTAGTTACTGCAGGGAATGCATCACAGATTACAGATGGTGCCTCAGCAGTTGTTGTTATGAGTAAAGAAAAAGCAAAAAAAGAAGGTATTGAACCGCTTGCAACAATTAAGGGATACAACACAAGCGGTGTCAAACCAGAATATGTAATGGAAGCACCTATTCCTGGAATAAAAGCACTTTTCAAAAAGATGAATCTTGCTATTGATGACATTGATCTTGTGGAACACAATGAAGCATTCTCTTCTGCATCAATAGCTGTTATGAGAGAAATTGGTATTCCAAAAGATATTTTTAATGTTCATGGCGGAGCAGTTGCACTTGGGCATCCAATTGGTTGCAGCGGATCTCGGATACTTGTCACACTTCTTCATGCAATGAAGCAATATAACAAAACACGGGGGCTTGCAACAATCTGTCTTGGAGGAGGGAATGCTGTTTCTATGATAATTGAACGATAAAAGGAGGAATTATTATGGCTATAAAAAAGATAGGAGTAATTGGTGCTGGTACGATGGGACATGGTATCTCACTTGTAGCAGCAAAAGCAGGTTATGACGTTATCATACGAGATATAAAAGACGAGTTTGTAAACAAAGGACTCAGTAGAATTGAAAAATTCCTAAATAGAAGTGTAGAAAAAGGAAAAATGACTGAAGCAGAGAAAAATAAGATACTATCAAAAATTAAAGGAACAACAAAACTTGCAGATTTAAAAGACGTTGATCTTGTTGTTGAAGCAATCTTTGAAGATGTAAACGTGAAAAAAGACATATTTAAAAATCTTGATAAAATCTGCAAAAAAGAAACATTATTTGCATCAAACACATCAACTATTCCAATCACTGATCTTGCATCAGTAACAAGCAGACCTGAAAGCTTTATCGGTATGCATTTTATGAACCCAGTTCCTCTGATGAAACTTGTTGAGGTTATCCGTGGGTTGAGAACTTCAGATCAGACTGCTAAAATAATAAAAGAACTTGCAGAAAAAATGGGGAAGATACCAGTAGAAGTAAATGATGGTCCTGGTTTTGTATCAAACCGTGTGCTTTTCGCCATGATTAACGAAGCAATGTTTTGTCTTCAAGATGGGACAGGAACTGCTGAATCAATTGATAGCGTGATGAAACTTGGGATGAATCATCCTATGGGTCCATTGGAACTTGCTGATCTCATCGGTCTTGATGTATCTCTTAATATTTTGAATGTACTCTATGACGGATTTAACGATTCGAAATACAGACCTTGTCCTCTCCTTAAAAAGATGGTGCAGGCTGGATATCTTGGTAGAAAATCAGGAAAAGGATTCTACGATTATAGCAGGTGAGATGAGATGAATTACAAAAATATTGTTGTAAAAGAAGAAGATGGTATTGCAACAATAACCATTAACAGACCCGAAGCATTAAACGCATTAAACAAAGAAACTCTTCTAGAACTATCATCAGCCATTGATAAGCTTGAAAATAATAAAAAAATAAAAGTAGCAATTTTAACAGGCAGTGGAGATAAAGCGTTTATTGCAGGTGCAGACATCAAACAAATGAAGGATTTAACTCCTCTTGAAGCAAAAGAATTCTCAGAAATTGGACATAATCTTTTATTTAAAATCGAGAAATCTCGACTTCCATTTATCGCAGCAGTCAATGGCTATGCACTGGGTGGTGGCTGTGAAGTGATGATGGCTTGTGATATCATTATTGCATCTGATAATGCACTTATTGGTCAACCTGAAATTAACCTTGGAATATCCCCCGGATTTGGGGGAACACAAAGACTTCCAAGACTTGTTGGAAAAACAAAGGCAAAAGAACTGCTTCTCACAGGCAATAATCTGTCTGCTGAAGATGCAAAAACCATTGGTCTTGTCAACAACATTGTAGAAAGTGATAAACTCCTGGAACATGTTGGAAAACTTGCACATAAAATAGCATCAAAATCAAGTGTTCAAACCGCGTTTATAAAAGAACTTGTGAATAAAGGTCTAGATATTGATTTATCAAATGCATGTGCTCTTGAAATATCCTATTTTTCATCGAGCTTTTCAACACATGATCAAAAAGAAGGCATGAATGCATTTGTAGAGAAGAGGAAACCAGAATTCAAAGGAAAATAGATACTTTTACATTAAGCCTAACTGATTCCCTGAGGAGATAACAATACTTTAAAGTTCGTCTGAAAATATGGCGGTAGATAAGAAAAAAAAATTCTAAATGTAAAATATGGATGATGCATAACAAGGTCTCCTCGTGTTATAATATGCAATTTGTTTATTTAAAATTTTATATATCAATTTTTTATAATGATTTTCTATATTTTTTAAGAGGGTCATTTTCTTTTTTGTTTTACACCATATTTCAAAAGAAAAGCAATAGTGTCACATAAAACGATACATTTAAATCACGGATAATATATAGATAAACATAACGGGGGTCATCATATGAAAAAAATAGTATCATTAGCTATAATGGGAGTTTTGCTTCTTAGCGGACTTGGAGCTGTTGCGTTACCAAATATAAAAGAATCTGAACAATCTATGAAATGTGTTTCAATTTCTTTTTCAACTCTAGAAACACTCGAAAAAGATGATTATCAACTGATTACTATGGGAAACACCAACTCATGGTATAATACACCTCATTTTCCAATGCTTCCTGCATATATTGAGACATTTACGTTTCCGTTTGGAACAAAAATTACGAATGTAGAGGTTACCTTCTCTGATGTGTCTGAACAGATCCTTACAAAACAAGTTCTTCCTGGATCAGAACCAGTTATCCTCCTCTCTGAAAACAACCAGAATGCACCACTAGTAAAAGATGAAACGATATACTCAAGTTCAGAATTGTATCCAAAAACCAATTTTTATTATACAACTAATGCAGGAATAGCTGATCATGAACATGTAGTCTTCTTAACGGTGAAATGTTATCCTGTTCATTATAATCCAGCAGCAAACACGCTATATTACAGTGACAGTCTATCAATAAACATACTCTACGAAACACCTACAAATCCTATGGCTATTTCTGAAGAATATGATTTGGTAATTATTGCTCCAGAAAAATTTACATCAAATCTACAAACATTAGTTGATCACAAAAACAGTATTGGCATGAGTACCCTGTTTAAAACAGTTGAAGACATATATAATGAATACAGTGGAAGGGATCAGCCAGAGCAAATCAAATATTTCATAAAATATGCTTTTGACACCTATGGTATTGAATATGTCCTTTTAGTCGGCGGGTTAAAATCAATGATTTATGCCGACAGAAGAGACGATGCAAATCAAGGAAGTAAGGCTTGGTATGTTCCTGTAAGATATACAAACCTCTATGACGGTGGCAGTGTTCAAGATCCAGGATATATTAGTGATTTATACTACGCAGACATCTATGATGGTGACGGTAATTTTTCAAGTTGGGATTCAAACGATGATGATATCTTTGCAGCTTGGGGTAAATATGGAGTACCAACTGATCAAATTGATTTATTTCCTGATCTCTATGTGGGAAGGCTAGCATGTCGAAATAAAATTGAAGTAAACACTATGGTGAAAAAAATCATTAATTACGAATCTGGTACCGATCCTTCATGGTTTGAAAAAATGGTTGTTATCGGTGGTGACACTTTTGATGATGTTGCATCAACTAATTATTATGAAGGAGAAGTAGAAAATCAAAAATCACTTGACTATATGGATGGGTTTGAACCAGTAAAAATATGGTGCTCTAATCGCGATACTGGAGATCTCGTCCCAATTCCAAGGCACATCATACCAACTGTGTCAAAAGGATGTGGCTTTCTTGCCTTTGCTGGTCATGGAAGTCCTGAACGTTGGAATACACATTGGCCAGAAGAGTTTGGTGAAGATGACGAACGAGTCAAAGGTCTCTGGTGGTGGAATATGCCGTTCTTCTATAATGGAAAAAAACTTCCAATATGTGTGGTTGGAGGATGTCATAACAGCCAGTTCAATGTAACAGCAACAACATTTTTATTCGATGCTTTATGGGTATATGGTCCTGTTCCTGAATGTTTCAGCTGGCTACTAACCAAAAAGATAGGCGGAGGATCTATTGCAACTATGGGCAATACAGGACTTGGCTATGGGAAAGTCGGAGACAATGGTGATCTTGACGGTGACGGCATTGATGATCCAGATTGTGTCGAAGGATTAGGTGGATATTTAGAAACCCAGTTTTTCAAAGCCTATGGTGTCGATGGATACGACATACTAGGAGAAACTTGGGGTCAAGCAATTACCCAATATCTCACCACATATCCAGGAATGACCTATAAACTGGATTGTAAAACAGTACAACAATGGGCATTACTTGGCGATCCAAGCCTAAAAATAGGTGGATATACAGATTAAATCATTTCAAAATCTTACCAAGGATCTCATCAGCTGCAGAATAAGGATCAAGTTCTTTTTTAGAGATTTGATCAATTAATCTATCAATCTTATCTTTAAATTTTGATTCATCAAAAATGAGACTCATTAACCGTTTTCTAATGATCTCAGTAAGCTCAGTCTCATATCGTTTTCTTCTTTTTACTTCAAGTCGTTTCTCTTTCTTCAAATAATTTTTATGATTATTAATCTCACTTAATAGTTCTGAAATACCTTGATCTTGCTTTGTAGATGTTTTTACTATAGGCGTCTCTCGGTCTGATTTTGAGGAAATATCAAGCATTGATTCAATCTCAGCAACAACTTGCTCCACCCCTGGTTTATCTGCCTTATTTACAACAAAAATATCTGCAATTTCCATAAGACCTGCTTTAATTGTCTGAATTGAATCACCAAGCCCAGGTACGAGAACAACAAGAGTTGTATCTGCAATCTTTACAATATCAACCTCTGCTTGCCCAACGCCAACTGTTTCAATTAAGATAATGTCCATTCCTGCAGCATCATATATTTCAACAACATCAAAAACAGAGCTTGCAAGTCCTCCAAGAACTCCACGGGTGCCCATACTCCGTATAAACACATCATCGTCTGTTGCAAGTTGCATCATTCTCACACGATCTCCAAGAAAAGCACCGCCACTAAATGGACTCGTTGGATCAATTGCAATAATTCCAACCTTTTTCCCTTGTTTTCGATACAAGTATGCTAGTTCAAAAATAAGAGAGCTCTTTCCACTTCCCATAACTCCAGTAACACCAATGACCTGGGCATTACCTGAGTTCTTATGAATCTCTTTCATTGAATCAATAGCGGCTAAATCATTATTTTCAATAAGTGTAATCATCCGAGCAATGGCTCTTGTATCGCCTTTTAAAACCTTTGAAGCAAGATCATTCATCGGTTCACATTCTCTTTAATAAAACGAACAATTTCTTCAACATGAGTCCCAGGACCAAAGACACCTGCAATTCCTGCCTTTCTTAATTTAGGAACATCTTCCTTGGGAATTATTCCTCCACCAACAATTAAAACATCATCCATCTTCTTTTCTTTTAACATATCTGCAACATCAACAAATAACGTCATATGTGCACCAGAAAGAAGGCTAAGACCAATAACTTCGACATCTTCCTGCATCGCTGTTTTTACAATTTGCTCAGCAGTCTGATGAAGCCCACTATAAATCACTTCCATACCAGCATCTCGTAGAGCACGTGCAACAATTTTTGCACCACGATCATGACCATCAAGGCCAGGTTTTGCCATAAGCACTCTAATCTTTCTTTCCATATTCATCTCCCTCAATATATCGCAGGTTCCTCATATTCTCCAAAAACTTCCCGTAAAATACTACATGTTTCGCCAAGGGTAGCATAACCATGAACACAATCAAGTATATATGGCATGAGATTTTCTTCGCCCTCTGCAGCTTTCTTAAGTTTTTTAAGATTTGATTCAAACTTAGATTGATTTCTTTCTTTACGTAATTTCTTCAATCTATTTATCTGCCTATGTTCACCTTTCTCATCCATCTTTAGCAGAGGAATTGTAATTTCTTCATCTGTTTTGTATCTGTTTACACCAACTATTGTTCTCTTGTCATTATCAATTTCCTTTTGATATCGATAGGAAGCTTCAGCTATTTCTCTTTGGAAAAATCCTTTCTCAATTGCAGGTATTACCCCTCCAAGTCTTTCAACCTTATCGAAATACCGATGGGTTTCTTCCTCCATTTTATCAGTAAGCCATTCGATATAATACGAACCTCCTAATGGATCGATAGTATCGACAACTCCGCTTTCTTCAGCGATGATTTGCTGAGTTCGAAGAGCAATTCTTACTGCCTTTTCTGAAGGCAGAGCAAGAGCTTCATCCATGGAATTTGTATGTAATGATTGTGTGCCACCAAGAACCGCAGCAAGTGCTTGCATTGTTACTCGAGTAATATTTATTTCTGGCTGTTGAGCAGTCAAGCTACACCCAGCAGTTTGGGTATGAAATCGCATCAAAAGTGAGCGATTCTTTTTTGCACCTAATTTCTTAAGCTCTCTTGCCCAGATTCTTCTAGCAGCTCGATATTTTGCAATTTCTTCAAAAAAATCATTATGTGCATTAAAAAAGAAGCTAAGTCTAGGCGCAAACTTATCAATATCAAGTCCTCTTTTCATCGCCCATTTTACATATTCAAGTCCATCACCAAGTGTAAATGCAAGCTCTTGAATTGCAGTTGATCCAGCTTCACGAATATGATACCCACTGATACTAATTGTATTCCAACGTGGAACCTGTTTAAAACCATATTCAAAAGTATCAACAATCAGACGCATTGATGGTTCTGGAGGGAAAATAAACGATTTTTGCGCAATATATTCTTTTAATATATCATTTTGAATAGTCCCACCTATTACATCTTTACTAATACCTCGATTTTCAGCATTTGCAATATAAAAAGCCCAAACAATTGCAGCAGGACCATTGATTGTCATTGATGTTGTCACTTTATCGATAGGTATTCCACTAAACAATATCTCCATATCTTGTAGTGACGATATGGCAACGCCGCACTTACCAAACTCCCCTCTTGAAAGAGGATGATCTGTATCATAGCCATATAATGTGGGATAATCAAAAGCGACACTCAAGCCTGTCTCTCCATGCTCCAGCAAATATTTGTATCGTTTATTGGTCTCCTCAGCACTTCCAAAACCAGCGAATTGTCGCATTGTCCAGAGTCTGCCTCTGTACATTGTTGAATGAACTCCTCTAAGAAATGGGAATTCGCCAGGAAAACCGATATCTTTAAGATAATTAATGTCTGCGATATCATCAGGTGTATACAGATTTTTTATCTCAGTTTCTGATAAATTTTTAAAATGTTCTCGTCTCTCAGGATTTTTCTTAATTAGATTTGAGTAGGAGTTTTTTTCCCAGTCTGTTCTTTGTTTTTTTATCTGTTTAATTTCATCTTTTTCAGACATATAACATTCTCCGATTACCAATCAATTCCTTTTCTACTCTGGATGCCATTTTGATATGGATGTTTAATTTCTAATATCTCGCTTACAAGATCTGCCTGTTTTACCATATCCGGATGAACATATCTGCCTGTTAATACAAGTTCAACCTTTTCTGGTTTTTCATCCATAAGTTTCAAAACGTCCTTTAACGGAATTAATTTGAAATCAACAGCCACATTAATTTCATCAAGAATGATTAGGTCGTGTTCTCCGTTTTTGATAATTTCTTTTGCATGTTCAAATCCTTTTCTTGCAAGATCAATATCGATTTGCTCTGGATTTTCCTTTGAAACAAACTCATCTCTACCAAACTGGACAACAGTAAAATTTTTCATATTTTTAAGGGCATCGATCTCGCTGTATCTTCTTCCTTTCATAAACTGGATCATATAAACTTTCAATCCTTCACCAGTTGCCCGGATTCCAAGTCCAATTGCAGCAGTTGTCTTACCTTTTCCATTGCCTGTATAGATATGAACGAAGCCTTTTTCTAGTGACATTGTAAAACCCTTTAACTTGTATCATTATTATATTTCTTTCTTCGCTTAAAAGAAAGTTCCTAGATTCTTTCTTATGTCCTTAGAATTCTCTTATATGCATTTACTAGCCTTAAAAAGTTTCTTGCCTCTTAGCGAAACTAAGTTCAAATAAAATCTAATCAAAATTTTTTG
>JAIWHQ010000021.1:0-13431 GCA_048629575.1 Thermoplasmatota archaeon
GACACCTGCTATCAAGGGAGCAAACATCGCAGAAGTTCCTCTCAGTGTTGATGTGAGAGAGTATAAGGTATCTGTTATCTTATGTTCCACTTCTTGAAGTTCTTTGAGATGATCAGCGATCCGTATAATGGAGATACTGACTGCTCTTTGACTTTTTTGAATGCCTTCAACAAAAAGACGCATAATTGCTTTGATTCTATCTGAATAAACATATTTTAACGAACCAAATTCAGAATCAAACATTGCATCTCTCAGATTTGTATGCATCGCAGTTAAATTATATCCTGTCTGGCTGAAAACCTCTGCAATTTTTGCCCCTTCCATGGTGTTTGCAACATACATAAAGCTTTCTTCAGGTGATTTTTCTTCTGCGATCCGTTTCCCAAGAATATATAACGCATCGCTGAATTCTTTTTCAATCTGTTTGATGTCATCTCGTATCTTTTTATACGGGCGATAGACGCTAATACAATACAGTGCAATTGATATAGTAAATCCCCAGAGGATAAACAACGTGACTGGAAAATAAGCGTTTAAACCTTGAGGACTTGCAATAAAATTGAGAAACACGTTTGATGAATTTGATGGTAAAAATAAGGGAACCGTCATGAAAAAAATGCCAGGAAATGCGATAACTATACCAACTATTATTGATAGCATCAATCGTTTGTGTTTATTTATATGTAGAAGATCAGGATGATCATCTGGAATATTTGGTGGGTTAAAGGTTGCAGGTCTCATGAGAAGAATCTTACGGGTATAAAAAAAGATAAACAATGGGAGAATGATGTCGTAAAGGAAGAAAACTTGGATTATAGTAATTTTCATCCCGATAAGTCCTGCGGCAGGAAGCATTGCGACAAGCGAGAGCGGTATCATGATTCCAATGGAATAAATAACCATGGTGGGCTGATGCAGTCTATTTG
Source organism: Thermoplasmatota archaeon (assembly GCA_048629575.1). GTDB lineage: Archaea > Thermoplasmatota > E2 > DHVEG-1 > DHVEG-1 > JAUWYM01. The sequence continues at coordinate 927 of JAIWHQ010000021.1, forward strand.
CAAACTGATTCATCATATCTCGTGTTCCCTCTAAGGCGACATCAAGTGCTCTGTTGAGTGTTACAAGACGTGAGGCTTCGTCTCGTTCTTGGATAGAGCTGCGGATGAGATGTAACGCTCTTTTGAAATAATCACTCCATTTTCCCCATTGCGTTGCAAAACTTGTAAGGGCATCGTCAATACCATGATGGATCCGTATCTCCATATCCCACAGCATTTTACGAAGATCCCTTGCAAGAGCAGTATTTGATTCTGAAGCAGCAAACTTGACACTGTTTTCAAGGTTAGGAACTAGTTTCAGATACATCACAAGATAACTCAGTATCTCAGGTATATCACCTAGGGAATGAATTTTGATATAGCGAGCATAGGTTTTTGGATAATTTGCTAGAAGATTCATAACAAGTATAGGGAAAACAAATGTTACTATCCCCATGAGGAGAATAGTAAATGTATCAATATCCCAGATATGGGAGCCATAAGAAAAAATGATGAGAAGATCAAAGATAAAAAAGGCTATAAAAGAAATAAATGCACTGGCATAGGCAAAAAGGAGTATATCTTTTGGTTCAACGTCAAGTCCTGTGAAATTCAGATTGTCCAGATAGTCTGATGTGAAATATTTCTTCAACTTTTTCTGAGTTTTTAGATTTTCTGGTAGCATCCAGAAGAAATATTTTCTTGCAAAAGTTGCTCCTTGTTCAAACCAGTGTCGCTCTTTGTTCATGTTATTCGTCCGACGTAGTCTTTAAACCATTTCATCCATTTTTTCTGAACGCTGTTGTAGTTTACTATTTTGTTTCTCATTTTGCTTTCTTCGATAAGCATCCAGAATGCGTTGTTTGCATCTCTATTAGCAGGGGCCTCAAGAAGTTCTTTGTTCTCTTTGCTGTAGTCTACTATTGTTTTTTTGATTTCTGTTCGGAGTTTTATGTTCTGTAGTGCTTTTTCTACAGTAATTCCCCATTTCCTTGCGACATTTTCCAGGAGTTGAGATTGTCCCATGTCAAGAAGATCGGTGGCACAAAGTTCATCTTTTGCTGTGTTGTAGATCATGACATCTTGGAATACTTTATCAGGATCAGGATCGGTGGTCCATCCTGTTTTTGTAATTTCAGATATCTGGATAATTCTTCTTTTACGTTCTATGCCTCCTTCCTTTCGTATCGGAGCTGCGATGACTACAGCATCAACTGCTTTAAACGATGTCGCAGGTACTCCGATATCATAAACTACTCTTTCATAGACGTCTCTTGTCGTTGATCCATGTATTGTCCCCATAATGAGATTTCCAGCTGCACCTACTCGCATTGCTTCAAATAACACTTTTGCTTCTACACCTCGGACTTCTCCGATTATTAGAACAGATTCTCCCAGACGAAGTGCGGTTCTTAATGCATCAGTTGGATCGATTTCTGTTGAGGCTGAGCCTGCTGAGATTGATTTTGTTATCAACGATTGTATTTTATATCCATATTTTTGAAGATGATCAACAGGTATTTCAGCGGTATCTTCAATTGTTAGAATTCTGAATCGCTGCGGGATTTCAAGGACTAATGCGCTGAGTAGAGATGTTTTTCCCGATCCTCTGCTTCCAGCGATAAGTAGTGATGCTTGCCCGTCGATAAGAAAACTTAGGAACCCAGCTGCCGCAGGTGACAGCATTTTATTGGCGATAAAATGGGCGAGCGTCCATGGTTTCTGACGGTGTCTTCTTAGTGCAAAGGCAATTCCTTTTGGAGTTAATGGATTAGAAATAGCGGCGACACGAGTGTGATAGCTTTCAAGGTCCATATCTAATACCGGTGATGCTTCTGAAAAAGCTCTGCCGCTTAATGTTCGAAAACGAGAGGCAAGCGCATCAATATCGCCGTCAGATAAAAATATGTTTGATGTGTATTCTTCACCATCAAGTACAATGTGTAAGGGGTTGTTTGCAACAGGTGCGTTTATGTAAATATCCTGTATTCGATTATCTAGTAAGAGGTCTTCCAGGATGCCAAGCCCTGCGGTGTAACGGGAGAAAATGTCAGCGAGATATTCAATTCTTTCTGCATCAAGATTGAGTTGTTGTTCTTCAACAAATTCTGCAATGATTTTTTTTCCAAGATGTTGGAAGTATTCTCTCGCTGTTTCTGCATCCATAAAAGAGGCATCTTTTGGTCGGTGTCGTGAGAGATGATCTCTGACTTTTTCCAGTAAATATAGCTCTTCTCGGGGTAGGTTGTATTCAGATGGAACCACGAAGTAGAGTTTTTCAGGACGTGTTCGAAGCGTATAGAGAGAGACATTCATTGGCCGGCCTCCTTTACGTTGTACTTCATATGATTCTGAAAAAACAGCGTCTGGCGGTGGCTCTAGTTGGATGTATGAGTCGATGAAACCTGGTCGTACGTATGGGCGGATATGGTTTGTATAGAAGAAGTCGCTATCCATAGAGTCTTTGGTGATATGTACGGCAAATTCACTTTTTGCTGTCATCTTTGAAATTATGTTTTTATATTGTTCTTCGCATTCAATACATTTAGAGTCAGATGGTGTTTTCCTATTTTTTTGTATTTCTTTTAGTTTGTAAAAAGCGACAATTGGGTTACTATATGATGTTGTTATTATTGAGTACAGTTCGTTTGATCTTTTTTTGTTGCATGTCGTACATTTATCAAGATTTTTATTTGGTAGTTTTAGATGACTGTATGCTTCTATTCTTTCTATGAAGCTTGTTAAATCTTTTAGTAGTTTTAGTTCTTCTCCTCTGAAGACTTTGACAAAGGCATGGTTGAGTATTATTCTGTTTACACCGTGTTCTGTTTGTAGTATTTTGAATATGTTTGATCTGCAGTTTTCATCAAATATCGTGGAGTTTCCAATGGTGCATGTCCTGCAGTTTATGGAGATGGTTTTGCTATCTGTTTTTCGTACTGCTGTATATGAACAAGTATTTTTATCCACTGTATTCCTCCCCAAAACTATAATATATAAACAAAATATATAGTTTGATTAATTATATAATTTTCTGAAAAAAATAGACCGATTTGTAGGTGAATGCATAATGGAAAATACTGATTCAAAAACTCCTGCAGGTATCGCGGAAAAACAATATATATTGGGGCGTAAAGAGAAAAACGGAGAGGGTTCATTAAACATCGGTAGATACTATGCCTTAGATTCATCGCTTGGATCAAATGTGTATATTGACATTATACATCCCCATATTGTTCTTATTTGTGGTAAACGTGGCTATGGAAAATCACATACTATCGGCGTATTCATTGAAGAAATCGCACGATTAGAAAAAAAGGTAAAAAATAATCTGGGTGTTGTTGTTTTTGATACACTTGGTATTTTCTGGACCACACAGTTCCCCAATAACGTAGATGCTGAAGAACTCAACAGATGGAAACAAGATCCTGAAGGCTTTGATATAAATCTCTTGGTTCCAAAAAAGTTTGTAGAGGAATATAAAAACAAAGGCATTGACGTAGATAGTTTTTCCATTAGAGTCTCAGAGTTATCTCCGTATCATTGGTGTCAGCTTTTTGATGTGAAGGAAACAGATCCTTTAGGGATTATTCTCACAAGGAATGTTCTGAAGATGCAGTCGTCATCGACTCGTTTTTCTATAAATGAATTACTCACCCGCATCCAAAACGATATGCGAGGTGACAATATGGTAAAAGATGCTGCTGAGAATTTTTTAACAACGGCAGATTCATGGGATGTTTTTGATAAAGACGGCCTCTCCATCAGAGATTTTGTCAAACGAGGAACCATAACAATTCTTGATTTAAGCCATCTTCCAAACCCAGTTCTTAAGAGTATCGTGGCAACGCTTGTAAGTGAAAAAATCTTTGAGGAACGAATACGGGAACGTAAAATCCATGAATTAAAAAAAATAGGTGTTGATGTTGAAGAAACAGGTATGCCTATGGTCTGGCTGGCTGTTGATGAAGCACAGTTGTTCCTCCCAAACAATAAAGAAGTTCTCAGTAAAGATGTTCTCATAAATGAGTGGATGCGACAGGGAAGACAACCAGGTCTTTCACTGGTTCTAGCGACACAGCGTCCTAGTGCGTTGGAATCTGAAGTTCTCTCCCATAGCGATATTATTATCTGTCATCGACTCACAGCCCAGGAAGATATCGATGCCCTCAGCCGGATTCGCCCTACCTACATGCATAGTGATATTAAAGAATCAATTAAAAAGATAGGAGATGAAAAAGGTGTCGCACTCATCATCGATGATACATCTGAGTCAGCACATATCATCAAAATACGTCCTCGTCTCAGTTGGCATGGTGGAGCAGAATCACTTGTTATAGAACCACAATAAAAAATGTTGTTATCTGGCTGAAATGATATGATAAAAATGAATGATTTTGCAGCTGAAATGATACCCATTCGCCTAATTATAAGTATTGCAATAATTGCAGCTATAGTACTTATGGTTGGAGTTGGATTTAGAAACCTTAGTATCACTTCTGCTGAAAACCAGGTGGAAATAGACTGTAGAACCTTAGAGTCAAAACTATTTACGATGCTTGGTAGTGGTATAGCAAGAGATGTTGACGAGATCAATGCAGCTGATGGAACAAAAAGAAGTATTACATTCAACCTTCCAGATAATTTGATATATCTATCGTTTGGTGTGGATCCTGATCCAGATAACAATGGAGAGTTAAAGACTGGTTTAACTGAAGACGGATCAACAATATTCTATCGAGTGGCAGGCGGCAGCAAACACGTATTATGGCTTGAAGATGAATATAGATTAAGAGAAGGAAAATACATTGATGATAAATGGGTGATAAACGACGATGGACAGGGATATATACTAACAGGCGGAGGAGTAGCAACGCTGACGTTTGAACTGGTACAAAAAAACCATGAAACATACATACTTATCCAAGCAACAGATGCTATAAATCCATAAATCCGTGGGGGTCTTTAAATGCAGGAAGTAACAATAACGTTTCATCCAAATAATTCAAAATCTGTTACATTAGTCTGTGAGGTGGCAGGCAGTATTTTTGCAAAAACAAAAGGATTGATGTATCGATCGTCTCTTCCTGATGGGCATGGTATGTTTTTCCCTTTCTTGTTTTCATCATATCAAGTTTTTTGGATGAAAAATGTAAAAATCCCTCTTGACATAATTTTTATCAACAACGACTTGAGTGTTCGTAAAATATGTGAAGCCTCTGCAGATTCAAACATGTTCCACAAGGCATATTGGGCATATGGGTTATGTAAATACGTTGTTGAATGCAACAGAGGATTTTGTAAAAAACATAAGATATCTGCGGGATCTAAGGTATCAATTGATAGAAGTTGACTGATCAAAAAGACATGTTTTTAAAGAATAAACCGTTATATCATTATAGTTTCGGGGGAGAAATCTTGTTGTACAAAATGGAACGAGTGAAAAGCATGCTCGTAGGATTTGGGTTTTTAGGTTTTGCATTATTGTTAAAAAGTGTTTATCCTGGGAGAAATATGGTTTTTTAGGAGCAATTATTGTGTTTCTGGTACTCGGACCGATTCTTGTGTCCTACAGAGGAAAAATTCATACCAAAAATTTGGTGAAGACATAACGATGTCCTTTTGTTTCATAAGATGCAGGAATACTCTAAAATGTGACAACGTTTATGAAACGATACTTGTTTCACCATCTAATGGATTTTGATGCTAAAAAACCATCACATATATTTGCTCTGGTTATCCTTGTTGTTGCTTTTGCAATGGTAATACTATTGCCAATATATTCGTTTTTTAATGCCCCTCTTTCAATAGATTCAACTCAGATTGAGGTGGCTTCAGGATTATTTCGAATGATTGTTGAAATAATTGCTCTGCTTATTCAAATCCTTCTTGTTGCCATTGGGATATTTATTATTGTTCCGTTTATCTGGTATTTTCTTGTCAACAAGCTTTCTTTTAAAGAAATATTATTCCGTATAAAACTGCGAAAAGAAGGAATGGACATGGCTATTTTTTGGGGTATTGTCTCCATGATATCTATGTTTGCTATCTTGTTTGTCATCGGAATTATCCTAACTCTTTATGGAGTCGATCTTGATGAATCTAGCAATATCGCTGATTTAGAACAACTTTTTTCGCTTCCTTCGATATTTCTCATCGTGGCTTTTCAACCAATAGGTGAGGAGATATTTTTCAGAGGTTTTCTTCTCGATAAAATTAATGCTATGGCAGGGCGAGAAACAGCTATTGTTTTAACGTCGATACTTTTTGGAATGGCTCATCTTACATATGGAAATATTTATCCTGCAATACTGACGGGCATACTTGGATTGATTCTTGCATATATGGTGTTGAAAACAAAAAATCTCGTTACTGCAATAGTTGCCCATATTTTCTTTAATGTTGCCAGTGTTACGCTTTATATTATTGGGCAATCTTTTATGCCTTGATGCGTTAATTGTATAAATGAAATATATATCCTCCTATCGAAAGGTGAACATATGACAAAAGAAAGAACGTTTGTGATGATTAAGCCTGATGCGGTTCAACGAGGATTTGTCGGAGAAATTATTAGCCGATTTGAAAAGAAAGGCGTTAAAGTTGTTGCTATGAAAATGGTTTCAGTTTCAAAAGAACTGGCCGAGAAACATTATGGGATACATAAAGGTAAATCGTTTTTTGAGCCTACGGTACAATATATTACTTCATCTCCAGTTGTTGCTCTGGTTCTTGAGGGAGAAAATGCCATTGAAATGGTTCGTGGTATGATGGGGAAAACAAATCCACAGGGTGCTGCAATGGGAACAATTCGTGGAGATTATGGTCAGTTTATCGGTAGAAACATTGTACATGGTTCTGATGGGCCAGATACTGCAGAGTTTGAAATTAATTTATGGTTTAAACCCGAAGAGATATCTAGCTATACAAGAATTGATGAAGAATGGTTGACTGAATAAACTCCCATTCTTTTTTATCTAAATATGGTACAAAGATTGTTTTATTTCTTTCCATTGTAAAATGGGGATAAAAAACCACTCTGGATTGTATTTTTGTTTATGTCTGTATTGTGCAAGACAGCTAACATAATTACAGATCATTGTAAGAAAAGTAACATGGATGACCAATGTAAGTATATTCATAAATTATATATTCAACTGATTGCAAAAAATCGCATAGAGTACTATGTTGAATCCAAGCTGGATAAGAAACGTTTTCAAATACATACTTTTCTACTCAAATTCAAAATGATTTTAATCAATATTTAAACGATGTTGTACAACTGTTGCCAGGATTCTCTATTTTAATAAATACCAGACAGCAAGAGAAATAATCCCGATGATTACAAAAATTATCCAAAGAATATATGCAATTCTCAGACGTGCAATCCATCTCGCCTTTTTTTCAGGTGTATCAAAAAACCGTCCAAGAACTGGGTCATCTTCTATTGACATATTACTGTTTCTTTGCATCCATAAGAGCTTTGATTCGTTTTCTTCTAAAGAAATCCTCACGTTCTCTTTCTTCAAGCTGCATCTCAATATATTTCCTAGTCGCATAAAGTTTTGGAATCAAATTATTTTCAAGCACATTCACTCTTCGTTTTGTTTTTTCAATTTCAACAGCAAGTGATTTAATGCCGCCCTCAAGATCAGCAAGGTTAATCAGTTTTGATACAAGAGCGGTGAATTGTTTTTTAGCATCATCCAGCTTGGCACAAGTTTCAGAAAAACCATACAACGGTTTCTCATCAATACTGATATTATCACTATTGAGCTTTGGTATTTTCACACCCATAATGTTATCGCTTTCAAAAGAAACCTCGCCGATATCTTTTGTAAGATGAGAGATATCATCAACTTTTTGCTCTCCGATAATCATCTGAGACTGTATTAAAGAAAGAAATGCGTCGTTAAATGTATCATCTACTTCTTTTTTCATCTGATTTCTTCTATCAATAATTGTAAAGAATCGTTCAACAAGCGCATCACGTTTCTCTTCAAGTAATTTATGTCCTTTCTCCGCAAGTATTGTCTTCTTACGGATTTCAAGAAGCTCCATTCTAGTGGGGCTTACACCCTCAAGTATCTGCTCTGCCATCTTTACTTCTCGTCTTTATTTTTTGGAAGATATTTTTCTATGTATTTTTCATCAATTTTTTTCAGTTCAGCAGTTGGAAGTTTTGAGAACAATTCCCAGCCTATAGTTAGAGTTTGTTCAATACTTCTATCCTCGTGATTGTCTTGAGAGACAAATTGTTGTTCAAATTCATCAGCAAAATTTAAAAACTTCCGATCACGATCTGAAAGCGCATCTTCACCAACAATTGCTACAAGGTCGCGAAGGTCACATCCCTCAGCATAAGCAGCGTAAAGCTGGTTTGATACACCAGCATGATCAGCTCGGGTTCTACCTTCACCGATACCTCTATCCATAAGACGAGATAGACATGGAAGAACCGCAATTGGCGGATAAATATCTTTCTTATGAAGGCCTCGTTCAAGAACAATCTGCCCTTCAGTGATATAACCAGTAAGATCCGGTATCGGATGGGTAATATCATCATCAGGCATCGTAAGCATCGGAATCTGTGTAATCGAACCTTTCTTACCTTTGATCCTACCTGCTCGCTCATATATGGATGCAAGGTCAGTATACATATAACCTGGGTATCCTCTTCTTCCAGGGACTTCTTCTCTTGCTGCAGCAATTTCTCTAAGCGCCTCCGCGTAGTTGGTAAGATCTGAAAGAATTACAAGCACTTGCATATCCAGATCAAATGCTAGATATTCAGCACAGGTTAGTGCCATACGAGGTAAAATAACTCTTTCAATTGTTGGATCATCTGCTAGATTAAGAAACATGACTGTTCTTTCAAGAGCACCGGTGTTTTCAAAATCTCTAATAAAAAGATTCGCTTCTTCTGATGTAATTCCCATTGCACAAAATACTACTGCAAATTTTTCTTCTTTACCTAGTACCTTTGCTTGTCTTGCAATTTGTGAAGCAAGTTCATTATGTGGAAGACCCGACCCTGAGAAAATAGGGAGTTTCTGGCCACGCACTAGTGTATTCAGTCCATCAATTGTAGAAATACCTGTCTGGATAAACTCCTTTGGATACTCCCGAGCATAGGGATTTATTGGATTTCCATTCACATCTCTTCTATCTTCAGGGATAATCGGTGGTGCATCATCAATAGGGTTACCGGCTCCATCAAAAACTCGTCCAAGCATGTCTTTAGAGACACCAAGTTTCATAGTTTCTCCAATAAAACGCGCTGAAGTTTTATCTGTATCCAATCCTTTTGTCCCCTCAAAAACTTGAATGATGGCTTTATCCATAAATGCTTCAAGAACTGTTCCTGTTCGTTCTTCACCAGTAGATGTCTTAATTTTTACAACCTCATTATAAGCAACGTCTTTTATACCCTCGACAATCATTAGAGGTCCTGCAACTTCAGATACTGTTGTGTATTCTATGTCTTTATTGCTCATGTTTATTTGCCTCCTTTGATAAGGTCGTTAATTTCTTTTTCAAATTCTTTTTCAACATCAGAAAATCTCTTTTCAAATTCTTTATTTGGCACAGTCCCCATCCTTGCAAGACTCTCACGAGATTTCATGGCAATAATATCATCAATATGTACGTTTTTTGTAACAGCTTCAAGTATTTTATCTGAATACTTCAACATCAGCCGCAACATCTCATATTGCTTTTTTCCAGGGCAATAGGTATCTACTTCATGAAAAGCACTTTGTTGCAGGAAATCCTCACGAATCATTCTCGCACTTTCAAGAGCCGCTCTTTCTCTTGGCGGAAGCGCATCGGGACCTACAAGTTTTACAATCTCTTGAAGTTCCGATTCTTTCTGGAGAATTGCCATCGCTTTATTTCGAAGTTTAAGCCAATTTTCTCCTATTTCTTTATGCCACCAACTACTAATTTCTTCAAGATGAAGTGAATATGATTTTAACCAATTAATTGATGGGAAATGTCGTCTATCGGCTAGATCAGCATCTAGAGCCCAGAAGACTTTTACAATCCGAAGTGTGTTTTGTGCAACAGGTTCGGAAAAATCCCCACCTGGAGGAGATACTGCGCCAATGACTGATACCGATCCTTCTTTATCTTTTGAACCCAGTAGCTTTACTCTTCCTGATCTTTCATAAAACTCTGCAAGTCTTGAAGCGAGATATGCTGGATATCCTTCTTCACCTGGCATCTCCTCGAGTCTTCCTGAGATTTCCCTCATTGCTTCTGCAAGCCTTGAAGTACTATCTGCCATGAGAGCAACATCATATCCCATATCGCGATAATATTCTGCAATAGTAATTCCTGTGTAGACACTTGCATCTCGAGCCGCAACAGGCATATTGGATGTATTTGCAATCAGAACTGTACGGTTCATGAGTGGTTCTCCTGATTTTGGATCCTCCAATTCTGGGAATTCACGTAACACGTCAGTCATTTCATTTCCACGTTCGCCGCAACCAACATAGACGACAACTTGTGCATCGCTCCACTTCGCTAGGGAATGCATCATCACAGTTTTCCCTGTCCCAAACCCACCTGGTATAGCTGCGGTTCCACCTTTGGCAACTGGGAAAAATGTATCGATAACCCGCTGCCCGGTAATAAGAGGCAGTGATGGATCTAACTTTTTTATAACTGGCCTTGGTTTACGAACAGGCCATCGTTGAAGCATCTGAAGTTCCACATCACCTTTATCTGTTGAAGCAATTGCAATGTTTTCAGTAACCGTGTAGTCGCCTTCTTTTTCAACTTTTAAAAGTTTACCGCTCATGTCTGGAGGGATCATGATTTTATGGGTAATAATTGAGTTTTCTTTCACCTCTCCAATAACATCGCAGCCTTCAACCTTGTCTCCGGCTTTTGCAGTTGGTTTGAAATGCCATTTCTTTTTTCTATCAAGTGCTGTTGCTTCTACGCCACGTTTTATAAAATCACCGGTTGCCTTGTAGATGTCTGGGAGTGGTCGCTGTATGCCGTCATAAATATTTGTGAGAAGACCTGGGCCAAGTTCTACCGAGAGAGGCATACCTGTAGTAACTACTTTTTCACCTGGTTTTAACCCGTTGGTATCTTCATAAACCTGAATGATGGCGTTATCTTCATTGAGACGGATGATTTCGCCGATGAGATTTTCCTCTCCGACTTTTACCACGTCATACATTTTTGCTCCTCGCATACCATCTGCTTCGATGACGGGCCCAGAGATTCTAATTATTCTTCCTTCTTGTATTTTTTTAGACATTATGTGCTGCCTCCAAATCCTATTTTTCTTTACTTATTTCAACTCCAACTGCTTTTTTGATTAAATGTGAAACAAAGTCCGCATGGTCTTGTAATCTTCCTTTTTTATCAGGTATTTCAAGTATTATAGGGATGTTATTCTGTAGCCGAAAATCCTTTAGTTCTCTCTGTAGATCTTCTACGATTTGTTCTGTTATAAATATAATTCCAATATCATCTCTTTCTGAGAGTTCCTTCCAAATTTTTGCAGAATCTTCCTTTGGAACATAGGTTTCTTTTATTCCAGCAAGCCGCAGACCAACTGCAGTATCTTCATCGCAAAGAGCTGCTAGTTTCATCAGACTGCCTCCTTGATAAGAAAACCTTTTATCAGCTCTGAAGAAAGGTGTTCGTCGACACCTTTTGCAACAATTTTTAAGTTTTTGATTTCAAATTCTTTTGAAACAAGAAATTTAATAGTTGGTCCAATGGTAACATAATTTTGTGTGGAAATATCTTTCATCTGTTTCAAAAAATTGCGATCAAGTGCGTTCTCCAGGACTTGTACTGATTGTTCTTTGTTGTATTGTTCTATTGCATCTTTTAATTCGTTGTAGTATGAGGTTCCCTCGAGACTAGAGATTACCTGTGAAACAGAGTCGGCTTCAGTGATTTCTTTGTATTTCCATGATGCTATTTCTTTTCCATCGCCGAGGAAGAGTTTCATGCATGATTGTTCGTCATAGCTGAGTTGTTTTGCTCGAAGGACATTTTTTATGTTTTGTATATCTATCATAGTTTTGACAAATTTTTGTTTTGCCTGTTCACATTTGTATGGAACTTTTACTTCTTTGAATTTATTTATTACATATTTATCTATCGAGCTATCAAGTTGTAGAAAGTCGGTGTCTTTGTCTGAAATTGAATCGATTATTTCTTCAGAGAAACCATATGTTTTGAGGATGTTTTGGAGATCTTCTTTTTCTGCATCAATTATTTTCTGCAACAATTCTTTGGTATTTGGTAAGACTGCTCTTGAGATAATGGTTTCATCACTTGTTTTTTCAAGAAGTTTGTTTTTCAGTATGTTTTTAACGAGATATATATCTATTTTTTCTAGATATGTATTGTAGAATTCGTTCATTTTCTTTGAACTGTCTTTTTTCATCATTTCAATGGTTTGAAGAAATGTATTATCTAGTGATTCTTGTATTTCATAAGTGGTTTCACCTTCTACTTTGTAGTCTTTTGATGAGTTTAAGGATTCTTTAAA
>JAIWHQ010000022.1:0-5154 GCA_048629575.1 Thermoplasmatota archaeon
GGGTTATTTGACATAAAAATAAAAAATGCCAAGAATGCAATATAACATATAGCAAAGAAAAAAATTGATCGAATCAAAATCCAATGTAAATGTTTATAAAGCGAAATATATTTTACTATATTGGTTAAAATTAGGAGAAGCGTGTCATTATGGGTTTAGCAAGTAAGATTTTTGGTGAGAAAAAAACAGGTTTAACAGAAGGATATGTAGATCTTGAGAAATATGTCGAGACAAAAACAAGTGAAACATCTTCTGCCAAGATGCATGTCGCAGTTGGCGAGATTCAACGTTATGAAGATATAAAAGCAATATCAGATTATGTGTATGGTGGAAATGTTTTAATTCTTGATTTTTCACCGATTTCTGATGAAGAGGTCATTCTTAAAAGGATAACAAATGAACTTAAGAAGATGGCTAATGATATCGGTGGAGATATTGCAGGTATCGGCAATAACCTTATGATCATATCTCCAAGTGGAGTAAAAGTAGATAGACGTAAAATACGTGGGAAATACTCCTAAATCTTTACCATCATCTCTTTTTTTTATTCTAAGATATTTACATGGTTGTTAGTTTTTAATTGTTCGTTTCTTTGGATTTTTTGCAAGAAGCACAACTCTTGAATCAGGTTTCTCCATAGCCGTTTCATATCCAGTTAATTCTGCAAGTTTGTTTCCAAAGTCTCTTACACTTTCATGAGAGGGCATGTTTGAAAGATTCATTCGTTTTCTTGAATATCCAACAAAAACATAGCCTTTCGGTTCAATAAACATAGGATTTGCTTTCCGGTCTAATTTTGCATATGCTTCAATATATTTTTCATCCATATTCCAATATTGCACTAGTGTATGACGTATTACCGTTCTGGTATCCAATGACGGAAGTAGCTCCAAGGTTTGATTCAACTTCTCCCAGCCATCAGAGATCAAGGGTGAACAGATCTTTTTGTATACTTCTTTATCAGGCGCAACAACTGAGACATACAGCTGCGTAGGAAGAGGATCTAATTTCTCTAAGATTTCTGGTGTTGTCCCGTTGGTTACAAGAAATGTAGTAATATTTCGCCGGTGACATAGTTCAAAGAATTCACCAAGTTTTGGATACAGAGTAGGTTCTCCAGAAAGTGAACAAGCAAGCATATTTGGATCATTTGCTTCCTTCCATTTTTTTTGATCGCAACGCTGATCTCCCTTAAACCCTGTTATTAGTCTTCTTTGTGCTTCAATTGCTTTATCCAAAATATATTCTGGTTCATCAACAACTTTCAATTCTCGTTCCGTGAAATTTTGAAACCTCCAACAAAAAAGACACATCTGCGTACATTCATTTATCGCTGGCGTCATTTGCAGGCAACGATGGGATTTTATTCCGTAGAATGTTTGCTTATAACATTCTCTGTTGAAAAGAAGGCTTTGCCGCATCCAATGACACAGTTTCACACCTGAGTGTTTCCCAACGATTGCATAATGCTGTTTTTCAAGTATTTTTTGTAATTCAGAGTTCATAGATATGCTCGGCTTATCATCTATTTGTATCTTATATTGATTATGACAGGTGATATTCTAAAAAAACTAGGTGAATACGAATAGGGTTAACAAGCAAAATCATCGATATCTGGATAGATTTCTTCATTAAAAATTATTGACATCTTACAAAGATGACATATCCCTTCCTCATCATTTGGGCTAAGATGCATCCCGCACATTGAACAATATCTTGTCATTCTATATCAGTTCTCATTTGTATTTTAAAGGTAATTGTGATAGGGTGATATAAACTATTTCATTTTAACAATATTGAAATTATAATTATTGCAATATTCTACTTGTAATGTTTATGTATCTATTAGTACTGAAACGAATTTCTTATTTGACAAACGACTCCATAAAAAAATTCATTTGTGATGAAAAGACTTTAATAATAAAGTATATATACAGAATAAATCAATATATTAAATGGTATATATAAAAACTAAATCAACGAGTTGCAAAGAGATTATAACAGAATGGGGGCTATAAATGGTTAAAAAAGTACATAATATAAATGCATTACTTACAGGCATAGCTATTTTTGTAATGCTTGGAGGAGTTATACTACCAACAGTCCTTGCAGATACAAGCAAGACATATGTAGATGGATTTGACAGAGGCGTTTCATGGAAACCATACATTCCATTAAAAAGAACAACGTTTATACAACTTGATCAGGAAAGCTATCTTGATGATTACGCATACCTTGCAGCAATTCCAACATCAGTATTCTATGACAAAAATAAAGACCGGATTTTTTCAAACCCACTGCTCTTCTACGAAGATGAATATAAAATCGATGAAGAAAAAGAACGATCTTTGAATGCACGTCAAGGAATCGACTACTTCATGGAAGACTGGATGTCATATTGTGGAGGAAACCTGGACCAAATGACACTCATAAATGTTCCAAAAAACAAACTAGATATCAATTGGAGAGCAAAAAACTATACAACCATTGAATGCACCGATCCATACAATCTAGCAAGTCAGATAGCACTTCACGACTGGTCATATACAGACAGAGCAGTTGTTGCAGTAATAGACGAAAAAGTCGAAAAACAAGAAAACAAGACAGATGGATCTCTTAAGGGAACGGTATCCAAAACAGATGGAGTACTAACAGAACATTTCGAGGTACCAAAAACAAATGAGGTATATCCGATTTATAACCAATTTACAGTCCCGGAAGGATATAAATTTTTAAAAGTACGATCCTGGTACCCCTGCTTCTATTTGGATATGGGCATTCCAGGATTCGAAGGAATTGTTAATATGTCTATTCCTGCAGGAGATAGAGACCTCCAGATTTATTGTTGGAATGACGAGGAAGATGATTGGATGATGGCAGGTTTAACAAACGCCTGGAACGCGCAAGGAGGAATGGATCTTGATAAAACATCTTGTTATGTTTACCATAGTGGAAAATGGAGTGTATCAATTACTGATGTTCCCACAAAATCTATGGACCTAGGATCATTTTCTCCAGACGGAAATACAATAGATACATCACTTGAACCACAAAAACATCGGAACTTTTTAAGCTTTAATTTTGGAAGATATGGCCGTATTTTGGATATATTAAAAAACATGAGGCAGGTGACCTATCAAGTCGATGTCGAAATGTATCCTGGAACAACAATTGAGATACCAGAACTTCCGCCATATGGATGCAGAAACGCATTTTTTGAACTTACATGGGATGACCCCAATGTTGATCTTGGATTTTCAGTCATTGGACCAAGTGGCGAAGAGGTACTCTCCACAAGAGAACCTGGCGTCTCATCAACATGCAACTCTCCAGAGAATGGAGAAGGAGCAGATATTCCACTGCCACCTGGAACGGAGACCGACTTACGTATCGAACGACTTGGTGAATTACTACCCGGGGAACACTATTCAATTAGTGTTTTCTCAATGAACGAGATGTCAAGTTCAACTGATTTTACTGTTGAATATTCATGGGAACAAAATATTACAAGAAGAGAAGGAGATGGCCTCGCATCAGCAACTGAAGGTGCAATACTTGCATCAATAATAAACGCACCATTGTTATACACAAGTTCTTCTGAAGTTTCAAGTGTTACAATTGACACTCTTTACAAGTTAGGTGTTGAAAACATCTTTTTAGTTGATCTTGGTGGACATCTTTCGTCAAAAGGGAAGAATCAATTAAAGGAGGTTACATCCATTTCAGATCATTTTACCAAATATGAAAACATATATAGTCATATTCGTGATATTACTGGAAGAAATGACGTAATATTTTCTACAGTTGATCCATTTACCTATTGGTATGTTGCAGAACTAGAAGCAGCTGGAGAGATGCCTGGTGCACTATCTGTTGGTCCTGCAGCCTACATTGCTGCACATCACGGAAGCCCCGTACTTCTTATCGACAACCATCCAGAATTATCTTCTGCACTTCCATGGCATAATGAACTATGGAGACGCCACCCTGATGGCTATTCGAAGCTGCCAACAGTATCTGAAATGTATCTAACAGGAAAACGAGTATATGATTTCTTAAAAGCCCTAGATTACGATAAAGAAGGAGAAGAAACAATCATAACAGTTGCGGGCCAATATGATATAGGTTTAACTTGGGATAGAGTGTTTGTAGGAAAAGGAAAACCTGGACGATTTATCGGATCCCCAACAGATCTTTCCGTTTGGATTTCAAAAAACGTGTTTTATCCACAGCTCGTCTTTGAAAACCCGGCAATAGACCAAAACGGCGTACAATTGATAAACGGAAGTAGCAGTAGAAGAGGAACCTTAGGTATCTTTCCACCTTATCGAGGGAAACTTGGGCTAAAAATAACAAAAGAATCTCAAGAAGAAACATTCAAATATCCAGTTCTTGACACGTTGATTTGTTATGATCATAAATTCAATAGTAGAGCAAGTAAATACTGGGGATTCACGTATGCATGTGCAGATGGGGATATACCTGGCGAGACACCATCCAATAATCCAATTGATGATGGTGTTATGGTAGCAGTGAATGGTCAGGAAGGTGCTTTTCTTGCTGATTTAAGTGGATCAGAAGTTCAACCGTTTTACCTTAGAAAAGGTGGATATGACCCAGTTTATTCAACTAATTTTGAAGCAAATATGAACAATCTCAATAAGGGTGTTCTGCTTTGGATGATCAACACCCATGGTGCTCCTTTAGATGGCGGTATGCTTATGTTTTGGGATGTTGAGGGTAATAACCCTGTGGGTTATCCACCGATTCCTCTAGCTGGGTACAACAAAGAAACAAACCCATGGAGAGGATACGAATGGCTTATGGGCTCAACTGAAGAGCCTGACACAATGACATCAGAAATTCATGGGATACTTCCAGCTCTAACAGGAAACCCCACTCGTACAGGATTGCTTACAACAGCACTTGATTGGGCGCTTGCAAAAAGACCAATACGAGATATGATTGGAAGAATTGCAGGTCTCCCACTTATTAAATGGTTTACTCCAACATGGCTCCAAGATACTGAGGATTACTATGATGGTGTTATTATAACGATTTTCGTAGGAAGATTTGGAACAGCATGGTATAATGGCACAATGATAGATGACGAACTTGGTAACCTCCACTCTACGGGGATAAGCAGTGTTGCAT
>JAIWHQ010000022.1:5164-13403 GCA_048629575.1 Thermoplasmatota archaeon
TGTCTGCCTGCAGGTAAATATCTTCATCTTACGATGATGAGACATGGATCTGTATTTCAGATAATGGATCCCTGGGCTACCTCATGGTATTCTGATGTATGGCAAAACATGGTGCCACGTGGAATCGCACTAGGTCAAACAATCGGTGAAATTTATTCTGAGGGAATCAGCAAAGTCGGTATCCTTTACGTTGCAGATGAAGATGATGCGCCGCAATGGTGGTGGGATCTTGCAGAAAATGTATGTCTTTATGGAGATCCAGACCTACGGGTATGGGTACCAAGCACCGAGTATAGCAGTAAGAATCACTGGGAGCCTGAAGATGTAGCACCAATAAGTTATGATGTACATGAGGGGTTCTATGTTGATGGACATATGCCATACGGTGTTGAAGAATATCCAAATCAAAAAGAACCAACATCGCTTGTTGGACAGATAGCCTGGATTGCAGTAATTGTAGCAGTACTATCAGTAGTCATCATTGGTGCAATTATTCTAATAAAGAAGAGACGATAAAAAAACATCGACGAACAATTCTTCCCCATTTTCTTTTTTTATCATTTTTATACGGTAACTTTTTGAAACGTTATGGGATTTCTAGATGGATTAATATGAAAATAGACCCTTGGAGTTCAACCACATATCAGGATTACACACGACTACGTGACGAATTTGGCATTCAAGAATTTTCAGAAGACCTCTGGAAAGATTTGCCACATCCCCATAAACTTTTGAGAAGGGGCATTGTTTTTGGCCATCGAGGTTTTGAATTAATCCATGATGCAATAATTAACAAAAAACCATGGGCAATACTGACAGGACTTATGCCCTCTGGAAAAATGCATCTTGGACATAAAATGGTGATCGACGAAGTAATCTACTACCAAAGCTTAGGTGCAGATATCTTTATTGCAGTAGCTGATATTGAAGCTTTTGCAACTCGAGGATATACTCTTGAAGAAACTGAAGAGCTTGCGTTAAACGAATATATTTCAAACTATATTGCACTTGGTTTAAAACCTGAGAAATGTCATATTTATTTCCAATCAAAACATCAAGATGTAAAAGATATGGCGTATATTTTAGGTAAAAAGATTAACTGGTCTCAAATGGTGGCAACATATGGTTTTACTGAATCAACTAATATGACACATATTTTTTCTCCACTCGTTCAAACAGGAGATATTTTGCATGTTCAGCTTAAAAAATTTGGTGGGGTAAGACCAACACTGGTTCCTGTAGGTGTTGATCAGGATCCTCATATAAGGCTAAGTAGGGATATCTCACAGGCACATAGGCTGTACAACGTGACTGTTACAAAAGATAACAAAATCGGCGTTTTTGTTAAAGTCGACAAAGATGTAGAAAAATTACTTGATAATGCAGAAGAAATTCTAAATACACTACATTTCACAGAGTTAAAACGAATTACAGACTATAAAGCAATTTACATTAAGAAAGCCAAAGAAGAAGATATACCACGAATTGATGAACATCTTGCAAAATCTGAAACAAGATTTGGAGGATATGGATTCTTTCAACCATCAGCTACATTTCACAGATTTATAACAGGTCTTACTGGCGAAAAAATGTCGTCATCCAAACCTGAAAGCGCAATCTTTCTTTCAGATACTCCAGAAGATGCACGAAAAAAGATAATGCATGCAAAAACTGGAGGAGCAGTAACTCTTGAAGAACAAAAAAAACATGGTGGAAATCCTAGTGACTGCATGGTTTATGAATTGTTTTTATATCATCTTATTGAAAATGATGATGAGCTAGCGGAGATTTATAATTCATGTAAAAGTGGAAAACAGATGTGTGGAAATTGTAAGAAATATGCATCTGAACTTATGGAAAAAATTCTTATCGACATTGCTGAAAAACGAAAAACTGCAGACAAAAAAATTAAAGATTATTTAATCTAAGTTTTAATCATATGAATCGTATACGCCATCATCATTCATTATTTTCTCAAATTTCGAATCTAGTTTTTTCTGTTTTGTCGAAAAACTCGTGTTTAGATAATTAAATGCTTCCTGTGAAGTTGAGGCTTTTCCTTTAACCGGCACTTTAATGCCTAAATCGTTTCCTTTGAGTCCTTCTTCAAAAATTTTCTGAGGATGAATACCTTTATCGATGTTTCGTATGATTTTTTGTATATCACCTTGAACGACCCCAAAATCTCCTGAATCCTTCCGTATTGTTTTTTCAATGTCTTCATCAATATTTCTCGCTATTTTAGATCCAACTCCTTTTACTTGATAAGGATTTTTGTGGTATTCTTTAATGAGATATATACCAATATTTGGGTTGAAAATATAACAATCATTTGAAAGAAGGTTACGATCTTTCCCGAAGGTAGCCATCCATCCTTTTGGATGTTTCTTTGAATCTTTTATAATGTCAGTTAATATTTCATTTCTGGATTTGATTTGCACAAATACTTGTTATAGCATGCGAGAATAAGAATATAACGGATAAAAGATATACTTATGTCGAATACTGTTTCAACAAGTTAATCTAGGAGTTGGTGACCGAAATGCTTGTAAAAGAAATTATGACAAAAAAAGTAGTGACCATCCGATCTGATGATATGGTTTTTGATGCTTGTATCTTATATCGTGATGAAAAGATTGGTTGTCTGGTCGTTGTAGAAAACGAGTTTTGTGTCGGTATTGTTACAGAACGTGATCTTATTGAAAGAATCCTCTGCATGCGTAAAAACCCTGAGACAACAAAAGTATCTGAGATTATGTCTTCAGATATTAAAACAATTTATGCGTTAGATAAAGTAGAAACAGCAATAGACGTTATGAAGAAACATAAAATCAAAAAACTTCCTGTAATCGCAGATGACAAAATTGTAGGAATTATCACGGTCACCGACATATCAAAAGCTCGACCGGATATTTCAAAAAGATTTATGGAGTCTTGGGTGAAACCTCAATGGAAAGACTGACAAAAAATTAGGCTTGCTTCTTATCAACATAGGTAAATGGTTCTTTACAGTTGTCTATTCTTTTCGCATCCTTTCTTGAAAAAACAATCTCAATTGCATTCATTTGATCTGGAGTTACATGTTTTCTTCGGATAAGTATCTCATCACATTCATTGTAAATCGTAAGACATCCATCAGATGAGCCATAAACTGCTTTAAACAATTTGTTGTCTTCAGTCCAAATCCAAATCTTAGAATCTTTCTTATTCAACGTATCACTTCTTTTAATTGAGTTTATGAACAAGTAATCTTATTCTGTTTCCAACGACTAATGATTTTGCGATAAATTCTATTTCTTTTGCCTCTTCAGGGGTTGATATCTGTCCAACAATTTTCATCTTTTCATACACCTCAATTACTGTTTTGTCGGTTATGTTTAAAAGGACTTGTTGTACAACTGTTACCCACGTTCTTTACAGTTATTACCCGGAAAAATTCAATTTTTCACTCACAAAACGTTTAATTATTGCAAACGCATTCATTTATTGCTGGAGAGAATTAAACACAATGGATGAAATAAGTAGGGTGGTAATACCCGTCGATCGATCTGAAGCATCAAGAATTGCGGTAGAGCAAGGATCTCACCTAGCAAAATTACTTGGAGTAGATGTCGCAATAATATCAGTTGATGCCTCCCATCAATTCATCGCTTCTGCAGCTCTTGAAAATAGATTAAGAAAAGAACATGAAAACATACTTGACGAATATAAAAAAATAGTTGAACAAAAAGAGATAAACACTCATGCAGAAATAATAGTGGGTGATGCCCCTGCTGAAGAAATCATTCGATATGCAGAAGATAACGATCTTATTGTTATGGCGTCTCACTCAAAGAAAGGAATGGAACGATTTTTGCTTGGAAGTGTCTCTGAAAAAGTACTTCAAAAGGTTAATTGTCACGTGATGGTATTAAAACCAAAAATCGCTGAAGATAGGCACATATAACGTTATTCTTTTTCATCATCCTTTTTCTCATCTTTTACTTTGTAATCAGCATTAATTGTATCGTCATCAGATGGTTTTCCCTGCCATGATCCATCAGTACCTCCACCTGCTGCTTGCTCCTGTTGACGTTGTTGAGCTGCTTGCTGATAGATTTCTGCAGAAATCTTCTGAAATATTTGAGATAACGCCTCTGTTTTCTCTTTTATCTTCTCAGTATCATCACCAGTAAGTGCTTCTCGTAACTCTTTTAATGCCGCATCAATTTTTTCTTTATCTTCTGATGAAATCTTCTCTTTGAGTTCTTCAACTGTCTTCTCAGTACTATAAACAAGTGCATCAGCAGTGTTTCTCACTTCAATTTTTTCTTTTCGTTTCTTATCTTCTTCTTCATGTTCTTTTGCATCTTGTTTCATCCGTTCAATTTCATCATCTGAGAGTTTCGTTGAACCAGTGATTCTTATTGATTGCTCCTTTCCCGTCCCAAGATCCTTAGCTGAAACATTAAGAATACCATCAACATCGATATCAAAGGCAACCTCTATCTGAGGTAGACCTCTCGGTGCTGGAAGGATACCGTCAAGATGGAACCGTCCAAGACTCTCATTATCAGAAGCCATAGAACGTTCGCCTTGTAAAACATTTATATCAACACTTGGCTGATTATCAGCAGCTGTTGAAAATATCTTACTTTTCTTTGTCGGCACAGTAGTATTTCGTTCAATAAGAGGCGTTGCCACTGCTCCAAGTGTCTCAATACTAAGAGTAAGTGGTGTTACATCTAAAAGAACGATATCTTTATCTATATCACCTGAGAGAACACCTGCCTGGATTGCTGCACCAGCTGCAACACATTCCATTGGGTCAACATCACGTTTTGGTTTCTTCCCAAAAATCTTTTCCACAGTTTTTATGACAAGCGGGATTCTTGTCGTCCCGCCAACTAAAACAATATGATCAATATCTGCAGGTTTTAATTTCGCATCTTTTAACGCCTGTTTACATGGCTTTTCCGTTTTCTCAACAAAGGAGCCAATGATTTCCTCAAATTTTGCCCGTGTAAGCTTCATCTCTAAATGCTTTGGTTCATTATCGATAACAGTAATGTAGGGGAGATTTATATCAGTCTGAAGCGTAGAGGAAAGTTCCATTTTTGCAGATTCAGCGACCTCTAAAACACGCTGAAACGTTTTCGGGTCTTTTCTCAAATCAATTTTATGTTGTTTTTTAAATTCCTCAGCAATATAATCGACAAGCGCTTGATCCATATCAGAGCCGCCAAGTTTGGTATCACCATTTGTTGATAGTACTTCAAAGACACCTTCGCCTACTTCCATAAGTGTGATATCAAAGGTTCCACCACCAAAATCATAAACAGCGATTCTATGCTCCCCTTCTTTATCAAGACCATATGCAAGTGATGCTGCTGTAGGTTCATTTATAATTCTCTTAACATTTAGACCTGCAATTTTTCCTGCATCTTTTGTTGCCTGTCGTTGATCATCATTAAAATACGCAGGGACCGTGATAACTGCATCTTTAATTGTTTCTCCAAGAAAATCCTCTGCATCTTTTTTTATTTTCTGCAGGATAAATGCTGAAATCTGCTCAGGAGTATACTCTTTTCCTCTAATCTTTATTTTTTCACCAGTCCCCATTTTTCTTTTAATTCGTAGTACCGTACCTTCGGGGTTTGTCACTGCTTGACGTTTTGCTGTCTCACCTACAAGCATTTCTCCATCTTTAGTAAAAGCGACAACAGAAGGAAAATACGTCTGCCCCTCAGCACTTTTAATAATTGTAGGTTTACCAGCTTCTACAAATGCTACCTCGGAATTTGTTGTTCCAAGATCAATTCCAATTATTTTTCCCATATTTATTCAACCGCCTTTTTATCTTCTTTATTTTTTACTACAATTACTTGAGAAGGTCTGAATACTTTTTCTTTTATTATGTATCCTTTTTTTACTTCCTCAACTATTGTATTATCCTCACAATCATTTTTTTCTATTGTTGTAATCGCGTGATGCATGGTGTGATCAAATGATTTTCCCACGCAATCAATATGTTTGATTTGTTCTTTTTCTAAGAAACCTTCAAGGTTTTGTAAAATAAGTTTTAAACCTTGTTTTGGGTTTTCATCTTCATACGCTTTATCTAATAATTCATAGAGTTCAATTAATTCTGAAAGGTATTTTTTCTTTGTTTCTTCTTCTCGAAACAAGATTTCTCTTTCTGTTCTTTTTTGATAATTTTGAAGATCTGCACAGGTTCTGAGAAGTTTATCGTTTTTTTCCTTGAGTTCCTGCTGTAATTTTTGAGCTTCAAGTTCAAATTTTTTTAGTCCTGACTGACTTTTATTTTTTTGTTGCATGTCGTTCTTTTTTTTACTTGTTTTTTTAGCTGCCATGGAGATATAAAAAAAAAGAAAAAAGGGTTTGGATTAAATCCCTACTTACATCATACCTGGTGGCATTCCACCCATTCCGCCTGGTGGCATTCCAGGAGGTGCTCCTCCACCGCCGCTCTTTGATGCAATGACATCGTCAATACGAAGAATGAGTGTTGCAGCTTCTGTTGATGCCTGTACTTCTTGAACGCTGACACGAAGAGGTTCTATAACGTTGTTTTTAAGCATATCGCTAACTTTTCCGTTGTTAACATCGATTCCTGCGTATTTGTTTCCTTTTTTGTGGGTTCTGCGCATCTCAATCATCATATCAATTGGGTCAAGTCCTGCGTTTTCAGCAAGTGTCTTTGGCACAACTTCCATTGCGTTTGCAAATGCCTCAATCGCCATTTGTTCTCGACCACCGACAGATGGTGCATAGTCTCTGAGTACCATTGATACCGATGTTGCTGCAGCACCGCCACCGGCTGTCATCTTTCCATCTTCAAGAGCTACTTTGACGACAAATAATGCATCATGTAACCCACGTTCTAATTCATCGACGACATGCTCGGTGCTTCCTCTGATAAGTATTGATACTGCTTTTGGATTTTTACATCCTGTGATAAATGTCATCTTATCATCACCGATTTTTTTCTCTTCGACATTGCCTGCTGCTCCTAAATCTTTTGATGTGATATCGTCAAGATTTGCTACAACAGTTGCACCAGTTGATTTTGAAAGTTTTTCCATATCACTTTTTTTTGCACGTCGTACTGAAAATATTCCTGCTTTTGCTAGGAAATGTTGTGCGAGATCATCAATTCCTTTTTGGCAGATAAGAACGTTTGCTCCGCTCTTTTTAATACTGTCGACCATTTTTCGAAGCATTCCTTCTTCTTCATCGAGAAATGCTTGAAGTTGTGTAGGATCTTGAATTTGAATACGAGCATCTACTTCGGTCTTTTTAACTTCAATTGCTGCGTTGACAAGAGCAATTTTTGCGTTTTTGACGTTTTTTGGCATTCCATCGTGAACTCGTTCTTTGTCTAGTATGATTCCTTTGATGATGTTGGTGTCTTCGATGACGCCTCCGTGTTTCTTTTGGATTTGGATGTTGTCCATGTCGATATATGTTTCACCATCTGTTTTCTCTACGACACTTGTTACTGCATCAACAACGACATCTGCAAGGATTTCTTTTGATGCACTTGCTCCTTTGCTTGACATCGACGTCATAGCTATGTTTCTCAGTGTTTTTTTATCTGAAGGTTTTATCGGGATTGCCAGTTTGTTGAGAACTTCAATTGATTTTTCTGAAGCGAGTTTGAATCCATGTGTTATTACTGTTGGATGTATGTTTTGTTCTAATAGATCTCCTGCGTATTTTAGTAGTTCTCCTGTGAGAATTACTGCTGATGTGGTTCCATCGCCGCATTCTTCGTCTTGTGCTTTTGCAACTTCGACAATCATTTTTGCTGCTGGATGTTCGACATCTATTTCTTTTAATATTGTTGCACCATCATTTGTTACGGTTGCATCTCCCATTGAGTCGACAAGCATTTTGTCCATGCCTTTTGGACCCAATGTTGATTTTACTGCATCAGATATGGCTCGTGCTGCCATAATGTTGTTCATTTGTGCGCCTTTTCCTTTTTCTCTTACGGTTCCTTCTTTTAGGATTATAATAGGTTGTTGACCACTCATCATAATTTTCTTTTGCCTCCTTTAATTTTAATTAAAAGCGAAGAATGGCATACGAACACTTCTATATAAATGTTCCGGTGTCAGGTACTGTGTAACGTGAGTGTGGGAAATCTAGGTTGTGAAATTTAGTTTGGGAATTGTAATGAATACTTATTTAAGGAAACTTTTTAAACATATTTTCATTTATAGAAAAGAAGTAA
>JAIWHQ010000023.1:0-13393 GCA_048629575.1 Thermoplasmatota archaeon
GTGCTTCATCGATAGTAGCTCGGATAGCATGATTCGTTTCCGGGGCACTGATAATCCCTTCATTTCTGGCAAAGGTTACTCCTGCCTCGAAAGTTCCTAATTGATGTTCTGCCCGCGCTTCCACTAATCCTAATTTTAGTAAATGACAGATAATGGGAGCCATTCCGTGATATCTTAATCCGCCAGCGTGAACGGGTGGAGGAATAAAACCATGCCCCAAAGTATACATCTTCATTAAAGGAGTGAGTCCGGCTACATCACCATAATCATAACCATAAGGACCCCTGGTTAAAGTCGGACAACTTGCCGGTTCAACATTTATTATTCTTAAATCAGGTTTCCGCCCTTCAATCTTATCTTTCACAAATGGCAAGAAAAGACCGGCAAAGTTTGACCCTCCTCCTACACAACCAATAATAATATCAGGATATTCATCAATCTGTTCCATAATCTTCTTAGCTTCTAATCCGTTTATGGTCTGGTGTAATAAAACATGATTTAATACACTTCCCAGGGAATAATGGGTATCATCACGACCGACCGCCTCTTCTACTGCCTCACTGATAGCCAGACCAAGACTCCCCGGACAATCGGGGTCTTTAGCCAGCATATCTCTTCCGGCTTGTGTATCCGGGGAGGGACTGGGAATACAATTGGCTCCCCAGGTCTCCATCATTACACGTCGATATGGTTTTTGCATATAGCTGATTCTAACCATATACACTTTAACCTCCATATCAAAACAGGCACCGGCAAAGGATAAGGCACTACCCCATTGCCCTGCTCCTGTCTCTGTTACGATTCGTTCGACGCCTGCTTTTTTGTTGTAGTATGCTTGTGCTACTGCTGAGTTAGGTTTATGACTTCCGGGTGGGCTTACTCCTTCCCATTTGTAGTATATTTGTGCTGGTGTTTTGAGTGCTTTTTCAAGTCGCCTGGCTCGATAGAGTGGAGAAGGCCTCCATATGCGGTAGATATCTCGGACTTCTTTTGGTATTGATATGTATCGTTCTCTGGAGACTTCTTGTTTTATGAGTTCCATAGGAAATATTGCTTTAAGATCCTCGGGTCCTATTGGTTTTTTTGTTTTTGGATTTAGTGGTGGGTCTACTGGGTTTTTTAGATCTGCTTGTATGTTATACCATTTTTTTGGCATGTCGTTTTCGTCTAGTAGTATTTTTGTTTTGTTCATAGTATCATATAATATTATGATGTTTTGACTATATAAATATTGTTAAAAGATGTACATTATCGTACAATATCATGCTTAATTACTAGTTTTGTGTGAATCAATGTATAAAATTTAAATAGTTCTATTTGAATAGCATACAACTATGTGGAAACAAATTGCAAAATACTTCAACAACTACCCTAAAAGAAGAAAAATCGCACAGAAAATGATAGAATACGGATTGAAAATAAAAGATAACAAGATATATTGTGGTGAAATTGAACTTTCAGATTCAAAAATAGCACGAGCATTTGATGTCGATAGAAGAGCTATCGCTGCAACAATAGATATCATTGAAAAAAAACCTGAATTAAACAAAATATTCTCCAAATTGATGCCAACTTGTCATCTAAAAGACGTGGCGGCAAACATGAACTGGGGAGTTATAGAAATAATACCTGAGGATCCAAGTATGCCTGGAATTGTAGCTGATGTCGCGACAATCATTGCACAAAATAATATCAGCATACGACAATTAATAGTTGACGACTTCGAACTCTCCGAAGAACCAAGACTTTTTATCGTCACAGAAAATCAAATCCCTGGAAGGCTTATCCCAAAAATTAGAAATGCAAAAGGAGTAAAAGCATTACTTATTTACTAACATATTATCTTCAACTAATGTCTCAATTTCTTCTTCAGAGTATGAACTAAACCACCGTCATCAAGTATTTCTTGTATAAAGAGTGGTAAAGGCTGAATTTTAAATTGAAGATTTTTTGTTTTATCTCTAATAGTTGTTGCATAAAGATCAATTTCTAATTCATCCATATTTTTTATGGCACCTGCTGCTTCTGAAGACTCAATAATTGGCAGTCCTTGATTTATTGCGTTTCTATAAAATATACGAGCAAAGGATTTTGCAATAATCGCACCTACTCCAGCGTATTTTAAACACATTGCTGCTTGTTCACGAGAGGAACCACATCCAAAGTTTTTTCCTCCAACAATAATATCTCCTTTCTTGAACTTCTTAATAAAATCTGGGTCTAAATCTTCCATGGCATGAGCTGCAAGCTCTTCTGGATTAGTTAAGAGTAGATACCTTCCTGGAATTATGACGTCGGTATTGATATCACCTCCATATTTTATTGCCCTTCCTCTAATAATCACTTTATCACATCTCGCGGGTTGGTAATCTCTCCTTTTAATGATGATGCTGCAACTGTTGCTGGAGAACCTAGATATATCTCTGCACCTGATGCACCCATTCTTCCTTTGAAGTTTCGATTTGTCGAAGAAATAACAACTTCTCCTTCTGCAAGAACGCCTTGATGTAACCCAAGACATGGTCCACAACCAGGATTTACAACTGTAGCACCTGCGCTTAAAAAAGTTTGAATGTATTTTTTTTCTATTGCTTTAAGATAAATCTGACGAGATGCAGGGACAATAATCATTCGTACGTTTTTAGAAATGGTTTTACCTTTCAAAATTTCAGCTGCTACTGCAAGATCTTCAAGTCTTCCATTGGTACATGAACCAAGAACTGCTTGATGTATCTCAGTACCTGCCACATCACTTACTGGTTTTACATTATCAACCTTATCTGGACATGCAATCTGTGGTTCAATATCTGTTATATCAAAACTGTATATCTTTTCATATTCTGCATTCTTATCTGAATAAACAACATCAAACTTTACATTTGCCTTCGATGCAACATAATCAACTGTCTTTTTATCAGGAGGAATAATCGCTACTTTTGCCCCCATCTCCATAGCTTGATTAGAAATGCACATTCTCCCATCAATGCTCATATTTTCTATGCGTTCTCCATAGAATTCACAAGATTTATAGTTAGCACCATCAGCTCCAATTTTTCCAATAATATGAAGTATAACATCTTTTGCAGATACGTATCTTGATAACGTTCCAGAAACATTAAACCGTAGCGTCTCAGGAACCTTAAACCAGAGTTTTCCTTTAGTCCAAACAGCAGCCATATCTGTTGCTCCAATACCTGTTCCAAAAGCACCAAACGCTCCATATGTTGTCGTATGTGAATCTGATCCAACAATAAGCATCCCCGGACAAACAAAACCATTTTCAGGAAGAACTTGGTGACAAATTCCTTCTCCAATATCAAAAAAATTAGTAATGTTTTGTTCCTTAATAAACTCCCGAATAATCTTATGATTTTCAGCAGTTTTACTTGTATTTGCAGGTGTTCTATGATCAAGAACAACAACGATTTTATCAGGATTCCAAACCTTTTTTACACCTATTTCATTAAAAATAGTAGAAACTAGAACAGTATTGTCATGACTCATGGCAAGATCAATATCTGCATCAACAAACTCTCCAGCATAAACCTTTTTTTGTCCAGAATGTTTTGCAAATATTTTTTCAGAAATCGTCTGCCCCATTCAAATACGACATAAGAAAGTGGGTTATAAAATATTAGAGAAAGAAAAAAAGATTATGCAATCGTTACATCATTGCAAAGATACACATCTTGGATAGCATTAAGGAGTTTTTTACCTTCTTCAAATGGTTTCTGAAATGCTTTTCTCCCTGAGATAAGCCCCATGCCACCAGCTCGTTTATTGATAACCGCGGTTTTTACTGCTTGTGCAAAATCATTTTCTCCAGATGCACCACCTGAATTAATAAGCCCAACTCGGCCCATGTAACAATTAGCTATTTGATACCGCGTGAGATCAATTGGATGATCTGAAGCTAGCTCAGTGTATGCCCGTTCATCCATCTTCCCATAGCTTACACCATCTCTGTTAAGTACTGCATATCCACCGTTTATTGTCGGTAGTTTTTGTTTTACAATATCTGCCTCAATTGTTACTCCTAGATGATTTGCCTGGCCTGTGAGATCTGCGGAGGCATGATAGTCGTTTCCATCAACCTTAAACGCGCTATTTCGAAGATAACACCAGAGAATAGTAGCCATTCCCAGTTCGTGAGCATACTTAAAAGCCTGGCTGACTTCCTGAATTTGTCTACCTGACTCCTCAGAGCCAAAATAAATCGTACAGCCGATAGCTGCTGCACCCATCTCCCAGGCCTGATCGACACCAGCAAACATTATCTGATCAAAACTGTTAGGATACGTGAGAAGCTCGTTATGATTAATTTTTACAATAAAAGGTATCTTATGGGCATATTTCCGCGAAACAGCACCCAATACTCCAAGTGTTGATGCAACTGCATTACATCCTCCTTCAATCGCAAGCTTTATTATGTTTTCAGGATCAAAATACATGGGATTTGGCGTAAATGATGCAACAGCAGAATGTTCAATTCCTTGATCAACAGGAAGAATGGATACATAACCAGTGCCTGCAAGTCTGCCGTGATTATAGATTGATTTCAAGTTTCTAAGAACCTGTGTTGGTCTGTCTGAATCAACAAATGTTCTATCTACAAAATCATGACCTGGCAGATATAAAGATTCGCTTCTTATTTTTTCACAAGTATGATTCAAAAGATAATCGGTTTCCTCACCTAAATAGCTTTTAATTGTCTCAATACTTCCATCCATATGTTCTCTAATCTCCTCTAATTCTGGCAATGTATTCTCACCTCACGTATAATAAAAGAAATTGTGGTTTAGCAGATAAAACTTTCTAATACACTGATTTAAGCAATAAAGAATAGTTTTTAGAGGTTGCCTTCTTCATACCGTTTACCAAGTTTCTCAAGCATATCTTTGGTCGTAGTGGACAAGTCATATGTTGGTTTCCAACCCCATTCTTTCCGCGCTGCACTATCATCAATGGATTTTGGCCATGAATCAGCGATTGCTTGTCGAAAATCAGGTTTATACTCACAAATAAACTTAGGGATGTGTTTTTTTATCTCTGCTGCAAGTTCCCCTGCTGAAAAACTCATGGATGCAAGATTAAAATCACTATGATGTTTCAGCTTTTTTATATCTGCCTCCATAAGATCAATAGTTCCTTTAATGCA
The DNA here is from genome assembly GCA_048629575.1 of Thermoplasmatota archaeon. Lineage (GTDB taxonomy): Archaea > Thermoplasmatota > E2 > DHVEG-1 > DHVEG-1 > JAUWYM01. The sequence goes on from JAIWHQ010000023.1 coordinate 5,159, forward strand.
ATCAGGCATATACATCATAGGAAGTACTGTATCTTCCTTTACAAAACATGTATATCTCTTATGTTTAATTGCTTCATAAAATATCTCAACAGCATAATCAGTTGTACCGCCACCCGGAAGTGTTTCATTACTAATAATACCTGGATATCGTACTCCGCGTACATCGATGTTAAATCGTTTAAAATAATAATCACTAAGAAGCTCTCCAGCTACCTTTGTCACCCCGTACATTGTCTTTGGTTTCAACACTGTTTCTTGAGGGGTGTTTTCTCGTGGGGTTTCTGGGCCAAATGCAGCAATGGAGCTAGGGACAAAAACACGAGCCATTTCACGTTCATGTGCAATTTCAAGAATATTATACATGCCATTGATGTTGACGTTCCAACATACTTTTGGCCGTTCTTCTCCTACTGCTGAAAGAATCGCAGCCATGTTATAGATTGTATCAATATCATAATCATCAACGACTTTTTCAACGGTTTCTCTGTTTGTGATATCGATAAATTCAAAAGGACCTGAGTTAAGAAGTGTCTCGCTTGGTTTTGTTTTTCTTCCTGTTGCAAGGACATTATCGTTTCCATACCGTTTTCGCAGCTCCATGGTTAGTTCTGAGCCGATTTGCCCAACGGCACCGGTGACAAGTATCTTTTTCATCTGTTTTTGACTCATAATAAAATCCCAAAACTCGGTATCGATAAGCCTTATAGATACTTTACTATCAACAAAGCAATTTACAAAAAGAAAATATTAAATGTTATCTTTTTTGGGATCCTGGAGAAATGATATATCCTTTCTTTTTCTTCCTCCATTTTGCCCATTTTGCAAGTAATAACGGAAGGAATAATACCGAAGTTAAAAACGAATAGCAAATAGTAATTGAAAGTATTATTCCAAATCTTTGCTGAGGTGGAATTGGTGCAAGAATTAAAATAGCAAATGCAAGTGCAGTTGTAAGTGCAGCGATTAAGAGTGCACCTCCAGTATGTGAAATGGTTTCACAGACAGCCTTATCAACATCACCTGTTTTATCAGCAACAAGTCTGAATCGTTCTGTTGCATGAATGGCATAGTCAATACCTATTCCAATTGTCATACTGGTAACTGTAACCGTCATAATATCAAGGATGTATCCAAAGTAATACATTGTTCCAAGAATCCAAACAATTGAAATACAAACAGGAATCATTGCAATCAGACCAAGCGTTGGGTTTCTATAGGTAATAATGAGAACTAATGCAGCAAGAAGAAGGGAAATACCTGTTGAAGTGAATTGACTTGATGTAAGATTAGAAGTATTGTTAAATTGTATCTGTGACATTCCAGTTGCAATTGCAGTTGCGTCACCATATGTTGCCATATCTTCGTTAAGTTCTTTTGAAAGAATCTCTAGATCATCTTGTATGTTTCCTTCAAGTTGAAATGATGCATCAAGGTAGTATCGGATAACAGTGGCTGTATATCTTGAATTGTTTCTATATAAAACCATTCCAATTTGAGCGTTTCCAAAATCGGCCATGTCCAACTCGCTATTTGCAATATCTCCAATATCAAATGTTTCCCCTTCATAAAGGTAATCAAAAAGTTCTTTGACATCCTTATCTGTTTTTGGGATGTTTGTCTTTTCATCAATGTTAAATTTCTCTATGAGTGATTGATTATTTTTTATCGCCAGTTCAATTTCTGAATATATACTTGTAACTTTAACAGTTCCATCTTTCTTTCGGCCGACAAATGTATCATCTTGTATGTTCTTGTGTGTTTGAGCGATACCTTGCAAGGCTTCAACCGTTGCAACATCACCTTCGATTAGGATATATTCTTGATATTCACTTGCAAATGGGAAGTATTCAGCCATGGTGTCAAATAGCTCCATTGCAGGATTATCTGCTGGAACAAATTGATCCATGTCAAATCCTCGTTCAAGTTGACTTGCACCGATTGCAAAAATAACTGTAGTAAGAACCATTAGTGCAAGTATCTTTTTTTGATGAGACATGACAAGTAAAGAAGTTTTCCCCATCACTTCTGATAGTGATAATTTAGATGTAAATCCGTTTAGTTTAATCTTAATTTTAGGAGGTTTTCTTCGGTCAAGGAGATATCTTGCTGACGGTAAAAAGATAATCGCAGTAATGAATGTATAGGTAATTCCTATGGCAAGTAAGATTCCAAACTGTCTTATTGGAATCATGTTTGAAGTTAAAAATGACATAAATGCAATGGCGGTTGTGATCCAAGCAAGAAACATGGCAGTTCCGATATCTTTTACCGATCGTTTTATTGCCTCAGCAGGTGTTTTTCCTTTCGTAAGTTCTGCTCGATAGTTGTGGAAAAAATGAACTGAATAATCAACTCCAAGCCCCAGTATTAATGGAATTAATGCTACTGCCATAACATTAAAGGCAATCCCAAAAAGTGCCATTGTCCCAAAAAGCCATATCATAGCTATCATGAGCGCAAGTAATGGAAGAACAACATACGATCCTCTTCGAAAACTAATAAATAAAATGAGGACAATCATTAAAAACATACTCGGGCCAAGTATTATATTTGCTTCACTGGAAAGCTCATCGATTTGAGAAGAAACGACAAGCTCACCAGTGACTCCAAGCGAAATAGAATCAAATGCGCGATCAAATTCATCAAGCATCTCAATGATGTTGTTATTGATTCTCAGCATCTCAGTATATCCCTCGTTCATAACATCAAGCTGAACGATGAGAAGAGTTGCTTTAGCAGTACCTGTTTTTTCATAGTCTTCTGATAGAAACGCAAGAGCATTAATTTGCAGATCGTTAAACAAGTAAGGGATAATGAAAAATTCTGTATCTGACGCACCAGAATCTGGTGCGATATCAGAGTGTATCCATGCATTATCGATATCTTTTAATGCAATTGTTTCTGGAAGAAGATTCGTCTCCTCCATCATTTCAAAAATTTGATCAAAATCTCCCCAGGTCATATCGCCATATTTCTGTAACATTCTTGAGGCAATGCTACCAAGTATAGGTCGTGATCTTAGTTTTTCTATTATGTTTAAAAGATAACTTATATTTGCAGATACTCTGCCGCCAGGTTTGTTAAATAAGCCTCTTTGATAATATCGAACTCCTGCACTAAAGTTAGATAGTTTTGCTGGAAGTTCAAAAGAGCCGATCTGTGTTGCAATTCCGTACTTTCCAAGTTCTTCTCTGGATATTTCTACATTAATTCGGTTTCCATCAAACGAGATATTTCCCGTTGAAAGCGGTATTGGAAAAGACATAGTTTGTCCAGGAGGAGTTATCCAAAGATATGCTTCCATTTTATATGAGTTTAATAGTTCTCTGTTTCTGAACTGCTGGAAGATATTTCTTAGATTTCCGATGATTCCTCTCCCAATCTCCCAGATAGGATGAGTAGGCTCTATATGGGCAGAAATTCGATAGGAGATATCAAGTCTTTCATCAGGTTTTATAAGATTTTCAAAATCAAGGTACCATTCCATTACATTTATTTTTGATAGTGTTGGCCTGAGAGTATTTTTTAGATCTGATAAATCATATACTTCAAATGAAAAGGTTATGGACTCGTTGTCTTTTGAGATATAACAATTTTTAATATCTGCGCTGTCTACAGATTCTCCTTTTGAGAGTCTTGGAAATCGTTTGTAATCAATAGGTTCATTTGGATCATTTGAAGGAAATATTTGAATTTCTCCACTTTGAGCATCCATAAGCATGTCGTTTAGCGCTGTCTGGATTTGTTCATCGGTACAATTGTCAATTGTCTTTCCAAATTCAATAATACATATTGGATTAAGAAATGTTGTAATTGATATGACGCCATCAACTTTTGGATGGTTATTCAACTCCTGTTCTATACAGTATATATCTCGTATTGCTTGAGGGCTGATTACATTATTTACACTTTTTTTTTCAACAAGTACAAACATGGGAAGTTGACTTTCACCAAAATAATCTTGAACTCGGTTGTTTGCAAGTCCAATTTCGTCATCTGGCATGAAGTCGCTAAAATCTGTTTTAAATTCTAAGGCGGGAAGTGATAACGAAAAACCTATGGTGACAAGTATAACTAAGGAGACTACTAGCCATGGCTTTTTTTCTATAATTCCCCCTAGTTTTGTTAACATATTACACTAACTTCCGCGTATCATTTAATTGTTCCTTTGGATGTTTCTTTGACCTTCCTAGTATTAACAGTTTATTTATTATAATTACTATTATATTAATCTAACTAAAAATACCTTTGCTTTACAAAAATAAATAGTTGTCTATCTTTAGAGATTTTAAAATCAGCATATTAGTCTGACTCGAAGTGGATATACATAGCCCCTAGATGTACTTCATCAGTATCAGCAGATGGAGGGATATTCACTTCTACTTGCACCCAGACGTAATCTGATATTTCACTTTTTACGTCTGTGTTATTGAGGGAGTATCGGACGCCAGCAGTTTCATCCCAACTTGTCATATTTGTGTATCGATTTCTATCTGTTGTATTACTGCAGATGGTTTTTGCATTTCTATCTTATATCGAAAATCATGTTGGTACTGAAGATTATCTCGTTATTTAAAAAAACTGAAGGAAGGGGAAAATTAAGGGAAAATATGAAGAAATTTTTTAGTTTTTAAAACCCTTCCTCCTTTCCTCAATTTGCAGGGTTTTTTTATTTTTTGTATCCTGCCTCATTTTCCTATTCGTTATACTGTATCATGTATACATTTGTCTATTAAATCTTTTTGGGAAAATTTATCGTCAATCAACGTAAAATCCCACTAAAATAGTGGTGTTTTTATTTAAAATGATGATCTGGGATAAAAGCCTGTTTCTTTTACAAGTGAGGGAACAATGTCCTCCCAGAAAAGAGCAGTGATATGAATGCCATGTACTCCTTTAATCTTTTTAATCTCATTAATAAGCTCTATTGAAATCTTATATCCTTCATCTTTCGGATCAGTTGCATTTTTCATCCTATTATAAATTGAATCCGGGATGTCAACACCAGGAACATGAAATTTCATTCGTTCAGTCATCCTAAGTGATTTCAGAGGCGTCACACCAGCAAGAATATGTACTTTTTTATCAAGCCCGTTTGAGCGTATCTCATCCATCCACATATTAAATTTATTAAGGTTGTAGACACTTTGTGTCTGAATAAAATCCGCCCCTGCTCGTATCTTTTTACGAAGACGATCTACTCGTAGTTCAAAAGGATCAGCGAAAGGATTTGCAGCGGCACCAATAAATACATCTGGATTTCTCGCAAGGACCTCATCTCCGTTTTGAAATATTCCGTCATCTCTCATGTTTTTAATCATCTGGATGAGCTGCATAGAATCAATATCAAATACACCTTTTGCTTCCGGATGATTACCAAACGACTGATGATCCCCAGTAAGGAAAAGCATATTTTTAATGCCAACAGCAGACGCACCAAGTACATCACTTTGAAGTGCGATTCTATTTCTATCTCTACAAGTCATCTGCATAATAGGCTCCATACCCATTTTACGAAGTAGGCAGCATCCTGCCATACTAGACATCCGTACCACTGCTGTCTGATTATCTGTAATATTAAACGCATCAGCATATCCCTTCAGCATCTTTGCTTTCTTTGTTATCTTCTCTGGATCAGATCCTTTTGGTGGACCTATCTCTGCTGTTACAGCAAATAAGCCTTCTTCAAGAACTTGTTGCAGGTTGCTTTTATGATTCATATTACAACCTCCTCTTCATTTCAAGGGATTTTGACCAATCTTTAGGTTTCTTAATTTCTTCGAGCTGATGAAGTTTGCCTCTCTTTTTTAAGCGTTTATAGATGCTGATCCATATGCAATCCAACTCAGAATTCACTTCACATTTTCCATCTATTGCCCCTCCACATGGGCCGTTCAGCATAGATTTAGGGCAACGTGACACTGGACAAACCCCATCAAATAAATCGAGAATACATTCCCCGCACATGTTGCATCGTTTGTCAAACTCATTGACACGTACAATTTCCCCTAAGAAGAGTGTGTCATTGCCAGAAATAACGTCTTTATCATCAAAAAGTTCAGAGATGGTTTGCACGCCATTCCCACAAGCAAGAACAAGAATACTTTTTGATTTCTCTAACGCATCTTTATGCGGCTTTAATAAACGTCTATCGTTGTTACGATGACATGCTGGTTCTAGGACAATCCATCCTGAAACCTGAATGTTTTTCTTTTCAAATGCATCTTTCATTGCAAGGACTTCTTCTTCGCCGCCGGTATGACATAATGTTGCGCATTCATTGCATCCCATGATAAAAACAGGGCCTTTGCCAACAGAAGTAATTATCTCCTTAAATTCTTTCTGCTTTGTTATTATCATCGTGAGAAGTGATAGAAAACCCTTTATTAAAAATTTGTATGAACAATTGATTTCTATCCTTATGATTTGAAATTGAGAAATTCGATGATCTGTGGTTTATCATGTAAGGTTCTAGTTGTTGAACGACAGGTTGAGGATCATGGTAAAATAATTCAGACAATATGGGGCTCACAGATTTATAAAAGACTAACCTGTGATCCACTAAATATAAGACGATATTGTTTATCAGAAAAGTATTAAAGTTTACTCCATATGCATCTTGATTGAATAAATATGGAAAACAATGTTGTAACTTTCATTACGGAGAATATCTTTTTATTTTTGCCGTTAGTCACTATTGGAATTGTCACAACTTTATATCTTTATATAACTGGAACCAGAGATGGAACGGAGGAAAAAGATGATCTAGATGCTGACTCTATAGTCTTAGCAAAATTCAACGTCAATGTATATGTTTTGATTTATTTGTTTATATTTGTAATGATGATCATAATAGGTTTGTTATCTAATTTTGTCATCCCCGTTCTTATAGGTGGGATATTCGCATCAATTCCTATAATTATGATGTGCGTCTCAAAATTAAAACAAATCGTTTAAGGGCATGATAGAATATGATATCTATAGACATTGGTCAGAATTTTGGAGAGCAAACCCAGTTTCTTCATTTGTTTATTATTACTATATCTATCGTATGGTTATCTCTAGTGATTTACTCATATAAGAAATATGGTTCAAAAAAGACAGTCATGTATTTTTTACCGATGATCCTAGCTGCCTTGTTTATTGAATCAGCAGGTGTAGCCAGCGGGAGATATTATTATCCTGGCTATATAGTATATTTATCTGTCATTGGAGGTGGTGTACCACTAATCATTATATTAGCATGGAGTGCAAATCTATTTCTGCTTTTTAATATGGCTAAACATGTTGTATCAAAGGTTTATCAGAAGCGTAATTTTTTACAAATTTTTTTAATATCTCTTATAGCGGGTTGTTTTGCAGTCTGTCTTGATCTGTTAGAAGATCCTCTTGCTCACTATAATAACTGGTGGATATGGAAAGAAACAGTTAGCGGAGTAACATTTTATGGAGTTCCATTATTAAATTTTATGGGTTGGTTTGTCCTTATTTTTTATATGACATTGGCAACTTTATTAGTTGAAAGATCGCATTTCTCAGAAAATAGGAAAGTATTGCTTTCTTTGGCATCAATTTCAATTACGGGTACAATCATTTTTGCTTCTCATGGATTGATTGCAAGACTTTTCCAGATGCTTGGCCTTGCCTAAAAAATCTATAACGGAATTTTTTTGATTCAGTCAAAGATTTTTTTCCGAAAATGTAAAAAAGGCAGTTGACTATTAGCAAGGAGAATGACACTTGGTAAGTTAATAGTTGCGTGGGTTAGAATGATTCGCCTTCCAATCCTGTTCTTATGCTGTTTTGGAGCTGTAGTTGGAGCATTAAACACTGCAGTTTTTTTTAACATTGATCTGTCATTGTTTCAGATATTTATGCTTATTCTTGCACCTGCTTTTCTATCAGTTGGCACAATGGTTCATAATGACGTGACTGATTTAGAATCAGACAAAGTTAATAGACCGTATAAACCTCTTCCAGCTGGAATAATTAAGAAAAAAACAGCTTATACCACAGGGTTCTTCTTAATGTTTGCATCAATTATAGTAACATTATTTGTGACTTGAGTACCAAGAATATGAGCTGTAATAGTACCTGTCGTTGATCCGGCACCTCCAGGTCCTGGAGGAGGACACTCATGTTTCTGGAATTGAACAACTTTATAAAGTCTTCCGTGGAAGCCGTTAACAACTCCTGTTAACCCGGTATATGGATCTCCGGTATCAGGAGGGTATG
>JAIWHQ010000024.1:0-13198 GCA_048629575.1 Thermoplasmatota archaeon
AAATTGGTCAAGCGATAGCGGAGCTGTGTTTACATTCAGTCTTCTAATGTTATTTCCGTTTAAATTAACACTGTAAATTTTATCTATAGCTTCGCCTATAAATTCAATATTTGCTTTTTTAGGATGTTCACCTGCAACAAGTAAAATTCGCTTTTGCCCTTGCAGTACAAGGTATCTTGCTTCCTTTTCAATCTCTTTTTTTGTTGTCTCTGAAAGTCCTCGTTCAAGTTTTTGTCTTCTCCATCTATCTGTAAGATTCAATTTAGTAATAAGTAAATTACTTGCAGGTACTGATTTTGCAATCTTGGTTCCATCTGCTTTGACAGTTGTTATTCCTTCAACTTCTACAACCTGTTTTTTTACATGGACACTAGCTACTTTATCTTCATGTCCTTTGAAGCTTCCTCTCATGATCTTCACGGTATCTCCTGTTGTAACAGGGATGCTTCTTTTATCATATTTCAAAAGCAAGTTTTCTGCAAGATGTGAGGCAATCCATTTTCTCTTTTTATGCAGAGGGGCATTGTATAATATTTTCCTTTGCTTTCTTGGTTTTATTGATTTCATTTCCTATCCACTCATACAATTGTTGATGCTAATGAAGCAATTTTTGGCCATCGCTCTGCCGCTTCTATTGCCACAGGGCCTTTAATCATTGTTCCTTTTGTCTCTCCTGTATCGGTGACAAGAACAGCAGCGTTATCTTCGAATTGAACCATTGTGCCATCTGGTCGTCTAAATGGTCTTCTTTGACGAACAATTACAGCTTTGAGTATCTGTCGTTTCATATCTGCAGCGCCCTTTTTAACACTGACAACTACCAGATCCCCGACGCCTGCAGTTGGGTATCTACGGTGCACTCCTTTCAATTTTGGTGTCATAATTATTTGAACAATCTTTGCACCGGTGTTATCTATACAGTTTAAGCGGGCACCTGTAGGTAGTCCTCGCATCATTCTGCCAGCTATTCCTTTCATTTCTGTTTCACCATCATACTTTTTCTATCGCGACAAACGATATCGTTTTACTCAAAGGTCTGCATTCTGCAATTCGGACGTTATCTCCTGCTTTCAGCTTAATACAAGGCGGACAGTGAGCAAGATATGTTGATGTTCTTTTCTCATATCTTTCATATTTTTTCACGAAATGCATAAACTCTCTTTTGACGGAGATGGATCCTTGCATTTTATGAGAAATTACTGCACCTGCTATTATCTGCCCTCGTACTGGCAATGTCCCATGAAATGGACAGTTTAAATCATTACAGCTTTCACTAGGCGGTTTGACATTTAGTCCTATATTTCTTGCCTCTTTTTTTTCAGCCAATTTTTTCACCTTGCTTTTTTTGTTCTATCTTCAGGTCGATATATTAATCGTGATCCTTTTACGGTTATTTTTTTTTCTTTATATTCAAATTCAAATGTTGCAGTTTTTTTTGCAATTCTTTTTTGTTTATCTTCGGTTTCTATGAGGAATGTATTTTTTGTCTCGTCGATTATCATCCCAGATACGTTAACAAAGGTAGGGTCTGTGCATTCTTTGATTTTTACATGTCTGCCGATGAGTTCATCTTTGACGATTCTATTTTCGTCCATGCAATCATCCTTTGGGATGCAGCGTTTGTTGCTGCTTGGTTATTTTATAGTACTTCAACGATGAATCCCAATTTTTCAAGTGCCTCTTTTACCTTTGATCTGTGGTCTCCTTGCAGTTCAATTTTGCCTTCTTTTATTGTCCCGCCACAGGCACAGATTGATTTTAGATTGCTTATCAGCGAATCCAAATCAAGATCATGCGGGTTTAAACCGTCAACGACGGTCATCATCTTCCCGTATCTTCTCTTGTCAACAGCAACGGTGATGTTTTGCTGCTCCCGGGCGATTTCTTCACAGACACAGATTTCTTTAGGCAGACCACATTTTGGGCAAATGTCGCTCATTTGGTTTCTCCTTCCTCCTGCATGATGGTAAGTATTCTTGCAATAGTCATTCGTATCTGCCTGATTTTACCAGGAGACGGTGGAGATCCACCCATTGCAGATACCCCTCGTTCATGCATAAGTTCTTCTTTCAGTTCTGTGAGTTTCTCCATCCTTTCATCAGGAGTAAACTCTCTGATTTCTTTAGCCTTAAGACTCATTTTACGTACCTTCTCCAATTAATTTCTTTAAATTCTTAATGATTGTTTCAGCTGTCTTCTTCCCAATGCCTTCAATAGAAAGAATTCCTTTGATATCCATTTCGTAGAGCTCTTCTAAAGATCCAATCTTTGCCTTCTCCAGTTTTTTTACGACAGATGCCCCTATTCCTGGGATTTCTGCAATCTTTTTAATATCTGTTTTTTTCTGTTCTTTCTTGTCAGCGGTTTTTTCCTTTTTTTTCTCTTCTGTTTTTTCTTCTTTTTTCTCAGGAATCCTTAATTTCACTTCATCAGGTAGTTTTGCATCAGGTTTCATAATCCTAACTTTTACACCAAGAACGCCTGCTTTTAGTTTCGCTGAGGCAAAACCATTATCCATGACTTCTTTCGCGACTTCACCACAGTATTTAACATGTCCTTCTGTAAATTTTTCGGTCCGATGTCTCGCCCCTGTAAGTTTTCCTGCAATGACGATCTGACATCCTTTTGCACCTGCATTCATAATTCTTCGCACAGTTGAATGCCCTGCTCTTCGGAAATGCCAGCCACGCTGAAGCGCTTCTGCAAGTTTTTCGGCCATAATTTGTGCATTTAATGCAGCCTGTGCCCCTGCTTCTTGGATTTCAATCTGAGGATTTTCTACATCAAACTTTGTTTGAATTGTAGATGTTAATTGTTTTATCTTCGATCCACCTTTTCCTATAACCATTCCCGGTCTTTCAACAAGAATGTTTACTCTTGTTCCAATTGGTGTTCTTTGGATAGTCATACCACCAAAACCAGCTCCCTCTATTTCTTTAACTAAAAAATTTTTTATGAGGGCTCTCTTTGTATTTTCCCTTATAAATTTTCGTTCACTTGCCATTATTCCGCCTCTTCAACGATAATTTCAATGTTTGTTGTTGTTTTGTTTTTATCAGTAGCTCGTCCTTGTGCCCGTGGCATAATTCCTTTGATTATCCTTCCTTGATATGCTGAGATGTGAACGATTTTCATGTTTTCTGCATCAAATCCTTTGTATTCTGCATTATTTTCTGCGTTTTTTACTACTTTTAGCATGTATCGAGCAGCTTTTTGTGGATAGCTACCAGGACCTATGCCTTTTTGATGAGCTCGTTTTCTTTTATGAAACACTGCAGGAAGTGGGCGTTTCATCTCAATTATTTCTTCAAGAAACTTCTTTGCTTTCTCAGTGTGCATTCCTTTAAGCGCATAAGCAAGATTCATGGAGTCCTTTTGAGAGCAGTGTAGCTCATATCCATATGCTTTTGCGGTTTTATCCGGATCCACTTCAGTTGAATATTTCGGCATTTTTCATCACTTCAACGGCATAAATTTCGAGGATCTAGTAGCTCCAACACCAGGTCCTGTATGTTTTACCTTCTTACGAGTTAACGCAAATTCTCCAAGGTAATGCCCCACCATTTGAGGCTGTATGTTTACTCTTTGAAACTCTTTTCCACTATGAACAAGTATATTATGTCCAATAAACGCAGGTAATATTATCATATCTCTGCAATGGGTTTTTATCATATCTCCCCCTTTTGCACTTTTTATATCCTCTAGAAGCTTATTTTGTTCTTTTGTGAGCCCTCTTTTAAGCGTCCGCCTCATTCTTGACGGAATCAAGGGAAGTAATTCATCTATAGAGAGATTTTGCAGTTCTTCGACGGTAAGTCCACAGAATTTGAACTCTTTTTTCTTTACTCCTATCTTTTTCCGCTCTTTTTTCCTTCTGCTTCTTGCAGATGATCGAAAGACAACTTTTCTTGCCATATTATCTACTTTCTCCCTGTACGTTTAGCAGCGATATTTCCAACTTTTCTCCCTGGAGGCGCACCACGAGAAACCGTGCTTGGGCCACCGACATGTTGATGACCTCCACCGCCATGGGGATGATTGACTGGATTCATTGCAACTCCTCGAACAACCGGATATTGTTTTCCTTTCTTCCTACGTGCAAGGTATTTTTTTCCTGCTTTTAGAAACGGTTTATCTTTTCTTCCACCGCCAGCAGCAATTCCGACTGTTGCTCTGCAGGATGAATCCAATGTTTTGAATTGACCTGAAGGAAGTTTTACAACAGTTTTCTTTGAATCATGTGACACAACAGCTGCACCGCTTCCTCCCGCTCGAACAAGTTTTCCTCCATCTCCGGGAGTAATTTCAATGTTATAAATCGGGTATCCTTCAGGGATTGTCCCAACGGGAAGTATGTTTCCTTTGATACAATCGCTTTTATTTTCTGTAAATCTAATTTCACGACCAACTTCTGTTCCTTCTGTTGCAAGGATGAGCATTGTTTTGTTGTTTTCAAGCCGTATTTTTGCAAGAGGTGATGTTCTTCCTGGGTCATGAAGTATTTCTTCAACGATACCTTTCAGCTTTTTTTCATTAGAGTATTTAATTTCTCCTCTAAATTTATGAGAAGGGACATTGAATCGTCCTTTTCCTCTTCCTCGCCTCTGCTGTATTAGATTTTTTCCCATAGTATGCTCCTAGAATACTCCTATTCTCATACCAATGTCTTCTGCTTTAAATTCAGGCATAAATACGACGATTGCGTGTTTACCATTTTTTGTAATTCTCGTGTTAACGTTTTTTACTTTCACATCAAACAGCGTTTCAACGGATTGTTTAATCTGCTGTTTATTCGCATCTCTTTTAACGATAAACTCTAAGGCATTGTTTCTTTCCATCTGATTCATCGTTTTTTCTGTAACATATGGATGAAATATTATTTTATAAGTATCCATTATTTACCGCCTCCAAGTTGTTGTAAGGCAGATTTTGTAAATACGGTAAGTCTTCCTGCGTCTCCACCGGGCGCGAGATATTCAATATTTAACTGATCTGGTTTTGTTATGTCTACACCACATAAATTATTCGAGCTTTTCTCTAACGTATCTTTTGTAGAAACAATAAGTAATGATTTTGGTATCCTATATTTTCGTCCTCTGTTTTTCCCTCTGCCTGCCCGTATGTGTTTACCGTTTATTGAACGAAGTACATCATCGTAAATACCAATCTTTTCTAACGCGGTGATTATGTCTTTTGTCTTTTTGATTTTTTCAAACTCGTCAGCTATAATGACCGGAAGTGTAATTTTTTCGTCAAATGCGTGGCCTCTTCTTGTAACAATTTCTTTATCTTTTGTTGCAGCAAGTGCAGAGTTTTTTGCAAGAAGTTTTTCTTTTTTATTCATTTTTTCTTTCCAGTTTTTCTCTGCCTTTGGAGGATGTGCTCTTCGTCCCCCAACAACACCTGGTGCTAGCGCTGCTGTCCGCCCCTGAGTAAGTCGTGGTACTCTTGATTGTCCTCGTCCTTTACCAACAGATGCAGTTGCATGTTTTGTTCCTGCGAGTGGATCTGCTCCATAGGGTTGTCTCTTGTTTGAATGAAGAACGTTAAATGATTTTTGTATAACATCTGGGCGATAAGGAGTATCAAATACTTGTGGTAAATCAACGGTTTCTTTCACCGCACCATCAATTCCATAAACATTTACTTTCGCCATTTTTATGCTCCTTGTTTACTTGTTGTAGATATGTAACTTATTTCTGGTTTTTCGACTTTCACACCACGTTGGTATCGGACTGCATCTCTCATGCCTATCAAACGTTTTGCAGGCCCTGGAATTGAGCCGTGAATAAGAATATATGAATTTCTGATAACGCCGTAATGTGGAAAACCACCGGATGGAGTAATCTCTTCTCCATTTTCTCCAACTTTAAGGACACGCTTGTTATATTCTGTTCTTTGATGATATCCCATCTGACCGGCTTGTGGAACTGTTGCTTGAACCCAGTTAGGATGCCATGATCCTGCTGTTCCGATCATCCTGCGATGTTTTGAGTTTTTATGTGTGAGGAGCTTTACTCCCCAGCGTTTTACTGCACCCTGAAATCCTTTTCCCTTTGTCACTGCAATGATGTCAAGCATGTCACCTTCGTTTACGACGTCGTTTATCTTAAGTTCTTTTCCGAGGATTTCTTTTGCGTATGTTATCTGCTCTTCGATGCTTCCCCCGCCAATTCGTAGTTCACTAATTTCTGGTGTTTTCTTTGGTGTGCCAGTAACAAGCTTTGGTTGTGTATATATTAAGACTCGTATTTCCTCTGCATCTTTTGTGAAGTCCCAGTTTTTCTTTTTCTGTTTTTTTGCAAGAGGAATTCTTTTTGATAGTTCAGGGTCTAGTTTTTCAGCCCATATTTCTCCTGTTGTCTGCAGTCCATATGATGTTCTATGATATGCTCGTACAGCTGCAATTTTTATTGGAGGTGTTTCAACAACCGTGACTGGTTCTCTTACTTCTCTTCCTGACGTTGTGGAAGTGGGTCTATAGTCTATCATAAAAGTATGGGTCATACCTGCTTTGTAACCGAAAAATCCTTGTATCTTTGGTTTTTCGCCGCCTTTTGCCCAGCTTTTGATATGTGGCGTTTCAGTTTCTGCTCTTTTTCGTGGCGAAAAGCCATGTGAACCTCTTTTTGGATGATGTGTATTACCCATAACATACCCTCTGAATGATTTGATTTAGGCTAACTTTTATGCTTCAAATTTCTAAACCGTGACATCTGGCAAACAGCTAAAAGCTTATGTTGCTGTTTGTTACCGGGATTCTTATTGAATTGCCCGATTCATGTCTGGTATAGATCAGGAAGGTAGGCATAAAAGAAATGGTATATAAATGTTGTTACCTCCCTTTTTTAAACGTCCCAGAAAGAAACAATATCACAACAACCACATGGGTGACACATTGTTTTGAATGTTTTTGTTGTAAGATTATGTTTTTTTAGTATCTTTTTTTGCTCATTGGCAAGTTGAATGATTCGTTCAGAGGAGGTATCTGGTATTTTATAAGATACTGCTTCCTCTAGTTTTTTCTTATTGTCTTTATTAATTCGTATTTTTCTTAATGTTGGGACAACGCCTTTTGATGCTAGTATTTCTATAGCTTTGAGTACTGTTTCATCTGATTCCCCTAGCCCAAAAATAATATTTGATGTAACCTTTCCCCTTCCAAAGATTTCTACTGACGCATCAAGCATATTCATGATATCGTCGTAATCAAAATCTGGACATATTTTTTCAAAGAGGTCTTTATTTGGAATTTGCAGATTTATTTTTATTTCATTTGCACCTGCTTTTTTAAGAAATACTATTTCCTCCCTTTTGGATATACATGGTTCTACACCGATTGGTATGTCCGGTAGTTTTTCTTTAACCTTTTGTATTATTTCACACATCATTTTTATTACTCTTGTGTTGTTTGGATACACTCCACTTGTTAAAGAAACAGCAGAAAAATCACTGCGTTTTGAAGCTTTAATAATTAAATCTACAAATTTATCTTCGTCATAATCTTGAAGAAATCTATGTTCTGATAAGCTGCAGAAGGCGCAGTTGTAGATACATCTGTTCTCTAAATTGATAAATGCTTGTCCCGGTGCATGAAATGCTGTTGGAATGATTTTTATGTCTTCAAGAAATTTCCCTCCCTTCTTTACTATATTATATGTATTATCTTCTTTTTGTAACGAATATGATTCATTTTGATTTCTACTTACCTCAAGTTTTATGTTTTTATTGTTAAAAGAAAGCGTGATCGATAAAGCTCCTGCTCCCGGTCCTGCGGTTGATCTTTCAAGAGGATATGGTAGTTTTATATCGTTTGGTATGTAGATTTTTCCGTTCGATATGAATTCTGCTTTTTTTCTCGTATAGTATTTTTGATTTGTCACAAAGCTCTCTATTATGTTTCCTTTTCAAATATCTTTGGGACGAACAATGATAGATCGATAAAAAGGTTGATTAAGAGAGAATGGGTTTTATGGTACGCATGACCCATCTTCTTTATATGGATAGTATCGAAGGCAATTATATCAAGGAATTTGATGCCATTGTGACTAAAAACAAAAAAGATTATGTTTGTCTTGACAGATCAGTATTTTATCCTGTCGGCGGTGGGCAGTCATCTGATATCGGTGTTTTACAATGGGATGACAACAAATCTGAGGTGACCGAAGTTGTTAAGAAGGGAGATACAGTAAAACATATTTTGTCTGGGGAAAAACCTCCTGTTGATACGAAGGTTCACGGGATTATTGATTGGGATTTGCGTTATCAACATATGAAGATGCATACGGCTCAACATATAATTTCAGGCGTTATTTTTGATGAGTATAATGCTAGGACAGTTGGAAATCAGATTCATGCAGCTTCTTCTCGGGTTGATTTTTATCCGATACGTTTTTCAGAGGGAGATATGGAAGATATTGAGAATAGGTTCAATGAGATTGTTAAACAAAACTTTCCTGTAAAGATATATGAGGAAGAGCGAGTACATTTGGAGTCAAGGGTTGATCAGCAACGATGTAATCTTGACTTACTGCCAAAATCTGTTAAGACGCTTAGAATTGTTGAAATTGAAGGTTTTGATGTTTGTCCTTGTGCTGGTACGCATGTGAAAAACACAAGTGAGTTATCGTCAATAAAAATAATTAAGAAAGAAAGTAAGGGAAAGGATAGGGAGCGGATTGTTTATACGCTTGCACCCTAGCATTCTTTCATAGTATCAAAATATCTTTGGAATCATTCTCCATGGTACTTTTTTCATGAATTTTTTGTATTCTTCACCGTATTGTTTTATGAGTAGTTTTTCTTCGTCTATGATGCTCCATATCATTATTGGTATTGCAATGATTGCGATTGCGAGTGCAAAGAGGGAGTAAAAGAAGAAAGCTAACCCAAAACCAACTATCAGCAGTGAGGTGTAATGTGGATGTCTGATATGTTGAAAAATTCCTCCTGTTACTAGTTGTCCTTTGTATGTTTTATGCCAAAATATCTCCCATCTGAAATAAACATATGTTCCTATTAGAAATACGATAATCCCTGCAGTTATTGATATGATTTTTTCTGTTGGTATCTCCCAGATTCCATAAATTGCTGTTAATGGTCCTGTTAGTATAGTTAGTAATAATGGCGAGTAATGTACTATGAAAAGAGATCGTAGTTCTTTTGGTGGTTTGTAGTGTAACATGATATTTTACACGATTTTTAATCCGCCGTATCCTATTTCGATGTCTTGTGGTTTGAGTGTATGTTTTGTACTTCTCATTTTCATTACTGTGAGTTTTCTTCTGTCCATTGTTGAATCGTAATTGAGAACTATGACTGCGTCTGCTAAAAATTCTGAGAAACCATCTCTTGATAAATTGGTGGAGTTGGGCGGCAATTCCGATGTGACCAGTGATGTGCAGTTTGATGTTTCCAGTGCGTTCATGATGTAATGGAGATGTAGTCTTCGTATGGGAAAGTTTGCCTTATCTGTTAATTCTTCAGGGTCGATGATGTTGATGTTATCTGTTATCTCATGGTTTTTTATGTAGATGGGCATTTCTGAGATGGGTGTGATTGAGTCAAGGACGATTCTTTCGTAGTCTCCTGATAATATCTCGTTTGTCATTGTTTCGTAAATGAGTTTTTTGTTGATGTTAAGGAAAAGAAATTTTATCTGTCCTTTGTCAATTGCTGGCTGAAAGTTCATTCCTAGTTCATCTGTTTGTGCAAGGAGTCCGTCTACTTTTTTATCAAGTGTTAGAAATAGGCATCTGTCTCCTTCTTCTATTCCTTTGTATAGGTATTGGCCGCATAGTATGCTTTTTCCGCTTCCTGGAGGCCCCGATACAAGTGTTATGGATCCTTTTGGAAAGCCTCCCAAGATCATTTCATCTAAGCCTGGAATGCCTGTTGTTACTCTCTCTATACTTGCTTTAGTTTTATGTTCAGATTGAATTAAGGGCATGGATAGACGATATGTGCTAGCGTGTATAATTATTTTGCTTTTGTTCATTTTCATTCAGATACCCCGCTGCTTGCAGCGATTGGGAGTGCAACCCAGAACACTCCATGGCGACCCAGGGATTGAGATACCCCGCAGCTTGCTGCGTGGGAGCTTCATTTAATCTTTGCAGCTGTTAGTATCTTGTTTTTTCCAAGTATATTAACTTTTATAGAAATGTTTATATATTTATAAGTTGAAATATATACTTGTAAACAACTACACCGTGGAACTATGATGAAGAAAAACATGAAAATCTGGATTTGGGTTCAAAACAACAGATTATTGAAAGCAATTTCCAATCAAGACACGGGAACACTAACCATCTACGACGAACGGGACAACATCTTATTAAAACGAACGGGACTTACACGACAACAAGTAAAAAAGATAGAAATATATCTTTCAAATCAACAAGTCAAACGAATAGATGATCATAGAGAACCATTTACCTATCTATAAAAATTAAATAAAAACCACTACTTTTCTCGAAGAATAACCTGTCTATCTGGATAAATTTTCATACCCTCACTTGCAATTTCCATAGCAAATATCTTCTTCTGATGATTCGAATACCTCATCTTCAAAACCTCAATTGCATTCTCCCGTCTATCTCCCCGCTGTATATTATACAAGACGATAATCCCATCCGCTAAAAACTCTTCAATTCCAGTATCACTAAAACGCGTCGGCATCGGTTCAGTCTCCGTAACTAAAAATGATGTTGCGCCTGTTTCTTCAAAAAAATTAAACAACTGCTGGAGATACACTCGATAATTCTTTTCCTTTGTAATGGACGCAGAAATAATCGCCGTTAATGAGTCCACGACAATTACTTCTGGATGAAACTCTTTTGGTATTATCAATGGTTTTATTTTATATGATAACTCTGTTGCTGAGCCTGATCCACTTATTGATCCAAACTTCATTCTCAAAATATCAAGTGGGTTGATTTTTTGAATTAAAAGACGCCCCTCATCAATATGTTTTCTTGCATCCCAACCAAAGACATTCATGCTTCTTTCAATTCGGCTGATGCTCTCCTCAAAGCTTACATACATGCAGTTTTTTCCTTGAGAAACGAGGTTATAACATATCTGTCTGCAAAACGTGCTTTTACCAGTTCCTGTCCCTCCTGCAACAAGAACAGAATTTCCTCTCGGAATTCCGCCCTCTGCAAATAACAGATCAAATCCTCGAATCTGAGTTTCTAAAACCTCGTCATTAAACTTTTTATTGGAACTATTTTCCTCTGTAATCGACTCAGTTATTAGAACCTTTACGTCATTTTCATTTACAATATTTTCTTCATCCATTCTTAAACCGCTCTTATGATTTTATTTAATCCATCCATGGCCAATTTGGACATAAATATAATAATATCTAACTACAAGAGGAAATTGTGTTTCATCTTTCTTGCTTATTTTTACGTACAACTCTCCTTTTTCGATTTTAAAATCTTCGCCGAGAATACTATACAATGACTCGTTCCAAGCATTTGGATATTGTGTTGTGATATTCATAGAGAATGCATTCCATGGGCTATCACCGCCTTGAGACCAATTTGTTCGAATGAAACATTTTCCAAGACCCGATGTCAAATTTTTTCCAGGCATTCCAACAAAAATAGGGAGATTAAAAATTACCATACCTCCTGTTTCTTGATAGATAGATGGATCAACCCTCATGACGGGTTCTCCATTGTCCTGTTCTACTATGATACCTCCACCTTCAAGAATGTATGACTGGTCAACAAAATAATAATTAAACGCCTTATATGTTATCGATGTCAAATCTTCAACATGTGCGTCATTTACACTTATGTCCCATTCGCCGGAATTTTGAACCCTGACCTCTCCAAAGGATCTTGCTGTTATAAAATAAGGTAGTTCTCTGCTTCCAAGTGTGAGCATTGTTGATATTGGTGCTGATGAATTTGTTATTGCTTGCAACTCTATAAAAGATTTTATTGTTGAAAATTGATTTGATACTTGATCCATATGTTCTGCTTCTCGTTGTTCCATGATGTCTGGTATATAGATAAGCTGAATCATTGAGATAACAATTGATACAAGAGCTACCATTAAAAGAGCTTCAATAACACCTGCAACGGCATGGTTTTTTCTTATAATTTTTTTGTTTTTCATCTCTCCTTCCATTTTCTACATTATATAACTGCAACTTATATTTTTTCTTTGTAATCTTCGTTCATTATCTATTTACGTTTAATCCAAAATAAAAATAATGCAATTATAGCTATAATAAAGATAAGCTCAAAGACTATCACTAAAGGAAATGGCACTTCAAATTCAAAACCGAGTAAACCTTCACTACTGCCACTTTGATTTGTTGATTGAGCAATGGTTACATATGTTGAATCTGTAGAGGTGCCTCCATGTTCATCTGTTACGGTCAACATAATACTGTAATTCCCTAGGGCAGTATATGTATGTGTTTGAGATTTACCCGTTCCAGTAGTACCATCTCCAAAATCCCAAAGATATTCTACTATTGATCCGTCATCATCATAGCTATCAGAACCATCAATGTTAATTTCCGCGTTTGCATAGTATGAATACGGCCCTCCAGCATTTGCCACTGGGGGATGATTAGATGAATCGTCGTTTATCGTTAATGTCTCTGTATCTTGTTTGGACCATTCATTGTCATTATCCTTAACCTGGAAATAAATGGTGTGTGCTCCAGGTGATAGAACAGATGAATTGAATGATTTACTACTGCTGATAACGCCATCTATGCTAGAAATCCATTTCCACTCAGTAATTTCACCCTCATCAGTTCCATGGCCGATGAAATATACTGTTTCTCCCGCTGTTGCTGGATTTGGCGTTATGGAATCAACATATGCAGTAGGTGCTACATCTATTATGCTTAGGATCGTTGTTTTTTCTGAGGACCAGTCACCATCATTGTCTTTTACTTTGAAATAGATAACATGGGTTCCAGCAGAAAGACTTGAGGTGCCAAAGGTGCTTTGGGTGTTTAATTGTCCATCAGTACTTGATCTCCAATTATAACCAGCTATGTACCCGTCACTATCTGATCCACTACCACTAAACGTCACAGTTTCTCCATAGGTTGCTGGATTTGGAGAGATTGAGGGTAGATGTGCAGTTGGTTGTTGATTACCACTTGGTGGTTCAGATTCTTTAAAATAACCTAATGGATACTCATCTAGGTTATCTCCACCTG
>JAIWHQ010000025.1:0-12536 GCA_048629575.1 Thermoplasmatota archaeon
CCAACTTAATGATCCATCACAGTCAAGATCAGGATCTTCAGGCTGCCCGCCACTAGGGGTCGTCCCAATAGTATCATCAACGTAATATGCGTCAAAAGGATAACCCGAAGGCGGATATGCATAGCCTTGATGCCAGTCATCATTGAATACCGCTGCAATTACCATGATATTGTCTCTAGTTATACTTGAAAAACCATGTGCAGTACCATCCCATGTAGTAGAATCACTCCATGTACCTCCAGCACTTATGGAAATGTCATTACCGGTACCATCGTCTTTAAATGCAAAGTCTAAAAGTGGAAATGTGTAAAGTTGACCTGCTGTATCCCTCCAATTCACGCTCGAAATAATCTCTGTGATATAGACTCGAATAGTTCCATCATAAGTGCTGCCTTCATTGTTATCAACTGAAGCATTAATTTGCATATTAGTTCCACCAAGCCAAGTTACGTTAAGATTAACATCCACATCGTATACTGCTCGGTTACCACAAGCAGGAATAGCAACTCTATAGTCTGCCTCATTACCAGTATAACCTCCAATTTCTACTATATAACCCCCATCAAAGTATACATCTGGATAACCAGGGTTATTTAACTCAGTTAATCTTGGATTACATGCTCCTGGGTTTTTATCTGAAACAAGTGAAACATAGTAAAATGGATAATCTCCACTAGCATATATGTTTTTTAAAGCTGCATGTGCATATTTACAATATCCGCACCATGTAGCAGTTGCATACTCAGCAAGAACAGTATGGGTAAAATCACGAGCTCCATTCTCAGTATTTTCGATTTCTTTAATTTTATATTCAAATTGTTTTTCGTCGCTATCTAGCGCAACAGCCCCTAGTCCACTAAAGACTAACATTCCTATTAATAGTATAGGTATTATTTTTTTCATATTAAACCCCTTTACAATGTTTTATCGTTATCTGTGTATTTAAAGTTAACGATTGTTAAAAAAATTATTTGGTTTTCTTTTTTATCTCTTTTGCAGGGACTCCACCATATGTTTTCCCTTTTTCCAATACCTGATTTTTTGTGACAAGTGCACCCGCAGCAACCGTCACATTGTCTTGTATTACTGCACCCGGCATAACAATTGCTCCTGCTCCAATCACACAATTATTTCCAATCGTAACTTTGTCGATGGCTATGGTTTCCTTTTCGTAGTTATGGATATGACCATAAATAACGGCATACTCTCCCATTGTTGTATTCTCTCCAAACTCTGTAACACAAGGATCTTTGATGACCCCTCCGACAAGCGTGTTTTTACCGATTTTCATACCTAAAAGTTTGTAATAAACATTTTTTATTCGGCCCATAGGAAACATTTCAAGAATCTTCCTACATGGAGTATACAAGGAACAAACAACAACCCATCTAAAGGAATTTTTATTCTTAAAATTATACTCATATACTCCAGGCTTGTATCTTATATTGAATAATCGAATTATTCCTCCTGAAATTAGAAGAAGAGAAACAACAACGATTGCTATACCTATATAGAGGATGAAGGGTAAGAGTAAAAAATGCCAGAATTTGTCAAATGCAATAAAGTAGAGAAGTATTTTTCCTGCAAGTACTATTGGAAATAGACATAACGAAAAAACAAGAAATGCAATGATTGGAATAAAAATAGATTTTATTGATCCTGAAGATTTTTTTGTTTTATCTTTTGGTTTTGTCATAATAAAATATAACTTTTTGATGGTAATAAATTTATTTGAAAAAGAGGTGATTTTTATAGTTCAATTTCTTTATATTCATCAAAAGCTGAATCCATATAATAAATATAATCATTAAGATCTTCAGTTTCTATTAATTCCTCCATAGCTTGTTTCTGATACATGGTTGCGTTTTCAAAATGCGCTTGGTTTTCACCAGAGAGATTCATCCCTAGATATTGTTCATATTGATGAAACACTATTTGGGTTAATAGAAATGAATAATCCACTTTGTAACTATCTGTCGTTATTTCGCTTTCAATAAACATTTGAGATTTACTACCGCGGTCACAATCAACAAAATAAGGAAAGACATCGTCGGTATCTATCCACAGCCACCTTTCTTCTCCCTTCATATATGGAAAAATATAGTCAGCTTTCGTATCATCCTCATCTTCAGGGAAACAGATTCTATTAATGATTTGTCTTTTGGTCTCATAAGGGGTTTTTCCTTTTGTTGAATCAAGAAGGACCCATCCATAATCTGGGACATAGTATTCCACCATGTAATGCATCTGCGTCCAGAACCCTTGATCGTTATGTGCTAGAAGTACTCGTGCAGGTATGTTTTGTGATCTAAAAAAAGCACATGCCAAATGTGATCTTCCAACGTTTTCACCGTTAATAAATAAAGTTGTTCTGGCATCTTGAGATAAAAAGATGCCGAATCTTAATTGTATGAGAAATAAGAAGAATCGATGTTGTTTAATAAAGGGTGCGACTCTTCCGGCAAATCGCATCATATCGTTTTTAATTCCTCGTAATTGTCGTGCCTTAAATCTGATGAGAATGCTATTTTTTTGGACGACTTCTGTTGCTGACAGCCATGGTTTTGTTTCTTCGGGGAGTTTTAATCGTCGTGGGAATTTTTGTTCTTCAGGAAGATCTGAGAAATCATGGTTTTTTACAAGAACCCAACATGAAAAATGAATGAGAACAGACTCATTTTCTGTCATAGGACCTATTGCGAAATTGATGAGTTTGTTTAGACCATCAGAATCATCTTCGATTTGATAATGTGAGATATTTGCAGTTGTATCATTATATATTTCTAGATAGATTGGTACCTGATATCCATAATCTGGTGGAAAGACAAATCGTATATGAAATTCATCGACATCATCTGATGCATTTACATAAAGATAATGTTCACCTCGAAGTAAATGAAGTTCTTTTTCATCACTTACTGTTTGAACATCTTTGATTTCTATTTCTTCTTTTTCTGAAGAAATATACGTGTCACTGCTTAAAGCATGAGATGCTGTTGATAAAATAAATAGGAAAACAATTCCGAATGCAATAATTTTTTTTAGATTAGATCTTGTATTATCTGAGTTCATTTGGTATATACCAATTAATATAATTATTGTTGTAAGTATATATAACTTTTGTAATGAGATTTGGATGATAATCGCATCAAAAGATAAGAAACATATGTTACCCAACTATTGCTTTTATATAAGGTTAGGCGATATATATCATTTAATAGGGGATAGGAAAAAATGAGGCGTATTTCTTAATAATATTTTATATTATTGGACATAATAATTATTATTTCTTCTTTCCAACAATTAAAAACTTCCATTCCTTTCTGTTTCCTTCTTTTTCAACAACAGAAAAGCTAGCATCTAAAAAAAATCTTTCTACCTGTTCAATTGTATACGCATCTTTATACACATCAACATGGTATTTTGTCACATCTGCCCCTGCTTTATTGAAGAGCATATGAACCTTGATGAGAAATAACCGCCAGACGGGAAAATCTTTGTTGATTACCTCAAGAATTACACATCCATCTTTTTTCAAAACTCTAAACATTTCTGAAAAGCTCTTTTTTTGATCTTTCCAGTACGTTAGACTAAACCGGCTTACAACAATATCCGCTGAATCATCATCTACAGGTATGTTTTCAGATGACCCAAGCCTTGCCTCAAAGGTATCAAAACATGCATTCTGTTGTGCTAAGCTAAGCATTTTTTTATTTGGGTCAACTCCAATGATTGTTGCATTAGGTATCTGTGTATGGAGTTCTTGTGAAAGTAACCCAGGACCAACACCTAAGTCAATAACGACTGGCTTAGCGTTTGTAGCATATTTTTTAACAATATCTGCAAGATTCTGATAAAGATCTGGATATTTCTTCATATATCTTGCAAATTTTTCAGCGGTTTTATCATCGATCAAACCATCACTCCAACAACCAAATACACTTCATTATTACAACGACTACAACTTGGATGAGAAAATAATCTTTTTGATATAAACTAAACTACCAAACAACAAATCGATATAATGATTATTGTTGATATGATCGTTGATTATCTTTTGTCACCACAAGTTTTTTTGATTCAACCACTGCATAATCTTCAACTTCATTAATTGACACAAGATCAACAGTTCGTTCTAGACCATACGTCATGTATGTAATCCCAGAAAGTGACACATTTAATGATTCATTACTCCCATCATCAACAAATAACCGGAGATGAAATGCGTTTTCAACACCAAAATTCTGATTCACATTTATGGTTACATCATCACAGTCACATGCACACTCCACCGGAATCCATCCCGTATTCCCCATAGAGCCACCAACAAACACCTCAGTCCATGCATGGGGCGTTGCTAATATATCTCCAGATTCTTCTTCTGAAAGAAGATACCCTCTAATAAACCTAGCAGGAACACCAGCTGCCCTACATAACGAAATATAGAGAAACGAGAGATCATCACAATCACCGGTTTTCCTCTGAAGCGTTACTGCTGCAGGTTGAACACTTCCATCCCTCTTATGAATCTTGTATTCTGTGTTTTCTTTCAGCCAGAGAAAGAGCTCTTTAGCAAGGATAAACGAGTTGTCCGTTTCTGCCTCGTCAACAACATTTTGAGCAATTGTTTTAATGTTTGCATTAGCAGGATCGATAAGTAGTGCAGAGCCATTTGACTGTTCCTGAAGATATTTATTAGCAATAATAGAATATAACGTGCTGATTTCTTGAACTGCTACCGCATCGGCACCATTAAGATCAGAGACAAGAAAACTTTCTGCAACTACAGTAGCAGTTATTCCGAGTTCAAAGGTTGTCTCATCATCTCCTGAAATATTCCAACTAAGAAAACTATTATTTACAAGAGTAACAACCTTAAAACCCTGAGCATATAACGGGTGATAACTTGGAATCCCTTGAAGTACTTCAGGTATGCCACAGTCATAGGTTACCGTATATTTTCCAGTACCCGTACACGTTACATTATATCCATAACGAATTGTATAACTAATTTTTGTAGGATGCGCTTCATATGTTGTAGGAAAATCAAGAAAAGAATCAATACAACCAGAAAATATAGGTACGAGTAATAAAACGATAGTAAGTATTGGAATTAGATTTTTATTTTTCATAAGCACGTCTTATTTATCTTTTAAAGAATTTTTTTGTTCTTCCTTGAGAGTTTCTATATTGACATCCCTCGTTCATAGGACACTTAATACATTTTGGATCTGTCTCATAGCAGAAGTTTTTCCCAAGTTGCGCAAGTGAATCAAGATACTTATAGACATTTTCCTTCATTTTCTGCGCTTCAACAGTCAACAACTCCATAGTTTTATCAGGATCATCAGTGTCTACCCAACCAAGTCGATTAGCTACTCGAGTAACTGCTTTTGCTTTCTCAGTTGTCGTATCTTTCTTCACAGGTGTCTCTGGCTTTGCAGCAACATGTTCTTTATGCTGAGGTGGTGGTGCCGGTGCTTTAGGAATCTTTGGTTTAAAATCAGTCGGTTGACCATTCTTAAACACAGTAACCGATTTACCACCATGATTAGTTTCCCTTGTTCGTACCTCCATCATAATAGGAATCTGAATAGACGCACCAGAAATAAGTGCAACACCAATAGGTAGACGCTGTATCTCACGATATGTCTGACTGGTGAGCCCCTCAACTGATTGAATGATTGCTTTCAAATCATTTGGGTTTGTCACCTTAAGTATAATATTTGTGTTACATTGTGAAATAATGTTTTTATCAACTTTTGCGGGACGCTGACTGACAACACAAAGCCCCATTCCAAACTTTCGCCCTTCTGAAGCAATTGTCCTCAATATGTTTGATGATACTGCAGATCCCAACCCTCGTTCAGGGCAGTAGTTATGTGCTTCTTCAACGATAAGGAGGAATGGTGGGATTTTCCCGGCTTTTCGATCATCAAATAATTCTTTTGTAAGACGGGCAACGACTACATCTTGAATATCAGGTGGAACCCCCTTCATATTGATTAGAGAACATTTCCCTTTCTTTACAAGATCAGAGGTTGTTGTTGATGTTTCTGAGAATACACCAATCGAGTCAAGTGACTCAAGTGAGGCGACAACATTCCACCGAGCATTACTTTTACTTCGATTAACCGACTCAATAATATCTCGAAGGGTATAATGCTGTTTATACTCCTTCATCTCTTTGATTGATTGATACAGCACTCCAATCTGCGGACCAGAAAGCTTTGCCTGAAGAAGATCAATAATCTCCCGGGCCTCAAGATTGATACCATTTAAGGTAAGATGCTTCATATTCCCCTTATTCCCAAGAGGTGAATAGGCGACAAGTTGACTAGCATACTGCTGAGGTTTAATACCAAACTTTTCCATGTTTTTTTTGTCTTTTCGGTCAGTGTTTGACTTGGTAAGAGACATATATTCGCCATGGGTATCAATGATAACCATCGGGATTTTTTTCTTAAGAAACTCTTCAACTAAAACCCCGCAGACATAGCTTTTCCCCGCACCTGTTTTTGCAAGTACACAGATATGTTTTTGAACAAGTGCATCAATGTTGAGATACACCGGAAGGTTATGTCCCTTAAGAAGACCAAGATATGCCCCATTTGTTTTATCATTATGAAGACCAAGAACATGACGAATGAGATCCTCCTGGGCAAGTGCTATTTTACCTCCTGCATCAAAAGGAGTACGAGGGGCCTGTAAATATCCTCTTTTGTCTCTATATCCGATGACATCAGCATATGCAGAAACATTGGATTTAATATGCGGTAGTTCCTCATCGCTTTTCAACGTGGCTGCGTCTTGAAATTTTAAATCTGAATATTGTTTGATATCCATTACTTGAGCGAGTATATAGCCTTCTTTATGTGGTGCGGTGACATAATCAAACTTTCGAAGATTATGACCGTCAACAGTAAAATTAAACTCAGTTGAACCGACATCACCATAAATAATTCCGATAGATTCGTTTTTTTGTTGCATCCATAAACCCCGATATTGAGGAATAATAGCAAGACTTCTTATACTTTTTGTAATTTTTCACTCAATCTTTGCGGCAACCCTGCAAAGACCTCTAATGCTTCAATCTCCATAAAATGCAGAGCTCCAGGAATGATTAATGTATGAAGCGGACCACCAAAATCTCTCTTTAATAACTCGTTTATTGAACTAGCTGCAACAATTGGCTCTGGTGAACCAGCTCTTGCAACAACACAGACAACGCTTTCTTCATCAAACAGATGTTTCTTTTGTTTTTCTTCCATTTCTAAAAGAAGTTTCAACCCCTCATTTGCCGTCATATACGCCTCTTTATCTGCTTGAATGTCAAGAAGAACAAGCGTATGAAGCCCCATCTTTTTATTCTCCAAAATAACAGAGTACGGGCTTGTTGGAAAATAGTTTTTCTCAGGAAATGCAAGTGTTGTCGTCCTCCCAAATTTATAGTTCTGAAGTCCAAGAAGACCAGGAGCTGCGGTGATAATACTCCCACTATGAGTTATCTTTGTTGCAATACCGCGTCGTATAGCTCTTATTCTTAGATCAACATGAGTTGTAGCAATCATAGGATCCCCACATGTCAAAAAAACAACGTTTTCTTTTGAAGCACAATCTAAAATCTTATCACCTTTCTCAGTTTCTTCCCGCGATAAAACTTCTACTTGTTTTCCAAAAGTTTGTTCAAAACTATTTTTTTTAAGACCGATAAGTTTTGATGTATAAAACTCTGCAAAAACCTTATCGCACTGTTTAATTTCAGAGAGTCCATTTAATGAAATATCCTTTTCACTATAGAGCCCTAGACCAATAAATAGTAACTGTCCACCTGTCATATTTTCACAAACATCCATTTGCTTAGCCTACAAAAATGTTTGTTTTAACTTTGATAAATTCGAAAGTGTTTAAAACCAAAGATGCATTCTGATGTGTGGGCGACAACTACCGGCTCTTTTTGTCACTATAATAATATTCGTCTGCGCGTTTGATTGTTTTGTCATTTCTTGTTGAGCATTTCTATGAAATCTACATGTTTTTAGTAGCTTCGATAGCATTATAAGGAGGAAAATAAAGAAAGATTTAAATCACACAAGACATATTCCCCTATTAGGAGGTATGAATATTATGGCATATACACATGAAGGTTGGACCTTATATACACTGGATGTAACCTTGAAAGGTGGAAGAAATCAAACAATTTATTTCTTCAGTAAAAGAACACCAAAGAACGGTACACCATGTGATAAACCTGACAGGTATACCGTCGGTGTAAACAAGAGAACTGGACTTCCATACTTAAAGAAGAAGTAAAACATTTTTTATTTCTTCTTTTTTCTTTTTATCCTACATACGGTAGTAGTTGATACATGGTTTTTTAAACAGGAGATTTATTAACTGATTTTCACCTTTAATGAGTAGTTTTCTATGCCAAAAAGACATAACAGAAAAAAAGAGCTGCAAAAAGAAATAGCGAAACAACGGATTCAACGTTTATTTTTGCTTGCAGAACATTATGCATTAAACGGCAGGTTAAAACTTTCTGATAGATATGTATTTTTAGCACGTAAAATTTCTATGAAGTATTTAGTTCCAGTTCCGAATCAATTTAAACGCCGGTTTTGTAAACATTGTTATTCGTATCTTCTGCCAAGTGT
Source organism: Thermoplasmatota archaeon (assembly GCA_048629575.1). Taxonomy (GTDB): domain Archaea; phylum Thermoplasmatota; class E2; order DHVEG-1; family DHVEG-1; genus JAUWYM01. Next base: position 8,658 of record JAIWHQ010000025.1, read on the forward strand.
CACCTGTAGGATACGGATTCATAAAGGTAGGATTGTCACCTATTGTGATAATTGTAAGAGATATATGAGAATGCCGCTGCAGAATCGTCTGGTAAAGTAATCCTTTTCAGGGTAAAAAACGATGGAGAAGTATTGTTTTTTGTCAACAGATGTGTTACCCAATATACTTAAATAACATATGGTTTATTACCGATACCCACTTTATATACAACGGAAGAGAATTGATATGACAACAGCATTTGATGTTCCTGCAAAAGAATTAATAGACGCATTAACAAAAAAATTGCAGAATGAAAAAGAGATCGCCCCACCTGGATGGAGCCACTATGTGAAAACAGGCGTTTCAAAAGATAACCCTCCAGAGGATAAGAACTGGTGGCATATACGATGTGCTTCTATTCTTCGGAAAATCTATATCAACAATGGTATTGGCATTGAACGTTTGAAAAATGAATATGGCGGAAAACGCAATAAGGGATCAAAGCCGCATAAAGCACGAAGCGGCAGTGGATCTGTGGTACGTCATGCTGTGCAACAGCTTGAAAAAGCAGGGTATATAACAAAACTACGAGGAAAAGGGCGTATTTTAACGCCGAAAGGAACATCTTTTTTGGATAATACTGCATATGAAGTAAAGAAAAATCTTATCGGTCATTATCCTGAACTGAAAAAATATTAAAAAATTATTGTCACGATAGATTAGGTTTGAGGCTTTATAAGTATGGATGATGAATTGGAAGCCATTCGAAAGAAGAAATTGTTGGAACTTCAACAGCAACAAATGGGCTCACAGGCCGCTCTTGAAGAAGAAGCAAGGAAGAAAGAGTTTGATGAACAAAAAAAGGCAGCTCTCAGACAAATTCTCACCACAGAAGCAAGAGAGCGTTTAGGAAGAATTAAGATAGCTCGTCCAGATGTAGCAGAAAACATAGAGAACCAACTCATCATGTTTGCTCAATCAGGACAGCTCAAAAATAAAATAAATGATGAACAGTTACGGGAGTTACTTTCAAAGATGATTCCCAAAAAAAGAGATATTAAAATCAAAAGACGAGGGTTTTAAATGTCAACTCATAAATCGTTAGGTAAAAAACTTCGTTTACAGAAGGCGACAAAAAGCAATAGACGGGTACCAGCTTGGGTTATGATTCGTACAAACAGGCGTTTTACAAGACATCCAAAGACACGGCATTGGCGGAGAAATAAACTTAAGAAAGGTTGATTTGTATGGCTGAGAAAGAAACAGAAAAAGAAATCGAAAGAATATACGTAATACCGCTGAGAAAAGCAAAAATCGGACGATCATCTCTTGCAGCTCCAAGAGCAGTAAAACAAGTACGTATTTATCTTACAAAACATATGAAGGTTAATTCAGATGATGTCTGGATAGATGACTCCCTCAATAGAGAGTTGTGGTCCAGAGGTAAATTCAAGATACCCAGTAAAATCCGTGTGAGAGCCGTTAAGTTTGAAGACGGAGTTGTCGAAGCGACAGTCCCAGAGCTTGGCGAAAAAAAATCACGTCGTGAACTTCTCAAAGAAGAAAAAGAAAAGAAAACACCAATTCTTAGAAGAGAAGAGGAAGAAATGGGTGAGGAAGCAGGTATCGGAGGAGCTGACGAGTACGACATAAGTCCCTCTGCAGATGGTGAAGTAAAGATTAAGAAGAAGAAAGCGCCGAAAGAAAAGAAGGAAACGGAAAAGAAGCCTGCAAAGAAAAAAGAGGGAAAGAAAGCAGAGAAAAAACCAAAGAAATCCTCGAAGAAAACAGAAAAAACTAAAACTAAGAAGAAACCACCTGCAACGAAAAAGAAAGCATCCTCGAAAAAAACAGAGAAGAAAAAGTGAATGCATCATGTTTGAACTGCTGGATTTCAATGAAAATCCAAATGTCGGTGTTTACTGCAGAGCAAATGATGCAGTTGTCTTTTTACAAAAACAGCTATTAAAAAAAGTAAAAAAGAAGATATCTGCTGCCTTAGACGTTAAACTTGTTGAACTTTCTATAGCTGATTCAACAATTATTGGTTCACTACTTGCACTCAATTCCAACGGGGTCATTGTCACAAGTGTTGTTGGTACAGAAACATTGAATACAATCAGAGAGCAAGATCTTAACTTTTATGTTGTTAAAGATGTAATTAATGCTGCAGGAAACGACATCCTCGCAAATGATCATGGAGCACTTATTCATCCTGATATTAAAAATTATTCTTTGAAAAAAATTGAGAAAACATTAGGTGTATCTGTTCAAAGAGGAACTATTGCTTCAATGAAAACAGTTGGTATGGCTGCCGTTGTCACAAACAAAGGATGTCTTTGTCATCCAAAAGTAACGGATGATGAAAAAAAAGTGTTGGAAAAGATTTTTGATGTTGAAGTCATGATTGGAACAGTAAATCATGGTCATCCGATGATTGGTAGTGGCCTTGTTGCAAATACAAAAGGAGCTATTATTGGTAATCGTACAACCGGTATTGAAATGGGGCGTATTGAGGAAGCATTAGGGTTTTTAGATTAGGCATGTCATTAAATATTTTTTTCATTAATAGTTGTTTTTCTAGGAGAAAATATAGAGAAAAAAAGCGATAGAGAATTTTTCCGAAACGTTCTTATATCAAATAGGGTATTTGTTTTTTAGGCGGAGAGATGGGATTGCAAGTGTAACTTTAAGATTTTTAAATGCGGTGTTAAACACCTCCGCCGCCTCCCCCATTACTGTTTCAATCATTATCTTTAAGAATGTTGATTTGTTTTACAGGTCGATTCCATGAAACTACTACTTATCCATAGCGACTATATCGAATATGAAGTAAAAGACAAAGCAATCTCTCATCCTGAAGAGATAAGTATTAAAAATGACAGGATGGAGGAAGTGCTCACTGTCTTTGTTGCTGTTGAAAAAATTGATGAAAAATCACCGAAACAAGCTGTTTTAGATGCCGGTAATGAAATTGTAAAAACAGCAGAGCAACTCAAAGTCGATAACATTATGATTTATCCATATGCACATCTTTCTTCAGATCTTGCCAGCGCGAAAGCTGGAAAAGAGATACTAGTTTTGCTTGAAGAATTTTTTAAAAAGACAAAGTTTGTCGTTAAACGTTCTCCTTTCGGATGGTATAAAGCTTTTAAAATATCATGTAAAGGCCACCCGCTTTCAGAACTATCAAGAGAAATCATTCCAGGGAGCGAAGAGTCAGAGTCTTTGAAAAAGGAACGAAAGCTTAGTTCTTATTGGCATATTTTAACAGAAGATGGAACGTTGCATGATGTTGGTGAATTCAACTATAACAGTCGTGAAAATTTAAAGAAGTTTGCAATGTATGAGAAAGAAAAATCAAGAGCAGTAAAACAAGAACCACCGCATGTTAAATTAATGCAAACATTGGAAATAGCAGATTATGAACCGGCTTCTGACGGAGGAAACATGAGGTTTTATCCAAAGGGCAGATTTATTAAAAAATTGATTGAGGAGTATGTAACCCAAAGAGTGATTGAATATGGTGGTTTAGAAGTTGAAACACCAATAATGTATGATATGGATCATCCAACATTATCAAAATATTTACAGAGATTTCCTGCGAGACAATATCAGATTGAAAGCGATAAAAGAATGTTTTTCTTACGATTTGCAGCTTGTTTTGGACAATTTTTAATGGCTCATGACGCTACCATTAGCTATAAAAATTTACCACTCAAAATCTATGAGCTAACAAGATATTCTTTTAGAAGAGAACAATCCGGAGAACTTACCGGACTGCGAAGACTAAGAGCGTTTACAATGCCAGATGTACATTCCCTGGTCTCCAACTTAGATATGGCTATGGATGAGTTTAAAGTAAGATATGATTTGTCTTTAAGCGTTTTGAAAAATAT
>JAIWHQ010000026.1:0-12507 GCA_048629575.1 Thermoplasmatota archaeon
CTGAACTCGTCTAAGAACCGGGTTCTGTGGCGGGTATAGACATATGGCTTATGGCCTACACCCAGCTAAAAACAGTTTTAATACGGATATTTTTTACCTAACGCCTCGGTCGAACTAAGTGCCGCTATTGCTCCTTCAGCACATGCTGTAATCACTTGTCGTAGTCCACCGGTTATATCACCTGCAGCAAGTACTCCTTTAACGTTTGTTTTTTGCTGTCTATCAACAATAATGTATCCTTTTTCATCAAGTTTGACATGTAGTTGTTTTGCAACTTCGTTTTGAGGAATTTCACCTACCGAAATGAAGACGCCGTCGACTGCAAGTTTTGACTTTTCACCGTTTGCTGTATCTTTAAGATCAAGATGTTCAACCTTTTGTTCTCCACCTATTTTTTCAACAGTTTTATTAAACAGTATTTGAACATGTTTTTCTCGTGCTTCATCTTCATATGCTTTTTCTGCACGCAGTTGATCTCTTCTATGTATAAGGAAGACTTCTTCACAGCCGATTTGTTTTAAAAAAATGGCCTCTATTAATGCTGAATTCCCACCACCAACCACTGCGACTTTCTTACCTTTAAAGAATTGCCCATCGCAAGTTGCACAATAAGACACGCCTTTTCCCTGCAGCTCTTGCTCACCTTCAACACCTAGCTTCCGATATTCAGTACCCATACAGAGAAGCACAGCTTTCACAAGATACGTTTTTTCTGAGGTTTTAACAGAGAATGTGTCATCTTTGTTTTTCTTAATGTTTGTTACTTCTTCAATATAATGAATGTCTGAATATTTACTAGCATGCTTTTGCATTTTATCCATAAGATCCATACCCGATATTGATTCAAACCCAGCATAGTTTTCAATGTTTGGGGAGACCATAGCAAGACCACCACCGCCGACTTTATCTAAAACAACTGCATTGATGCCAGATCGTCCAGCATAAATTCCTGCAGAATAACCTGCAGGGCCTGCTCCAATTATTGCTAATTCATAATCCATAATAGATCACCTTCTTTCCCAATAGTAGCATTTATCGTATTTTAATACCATTAAATTAGCGCTCTGTTATTTGGACATGATATGTACGTTTTTAAACTCCTCGCATTTCACATTTTTTAAAATATGATTGTATCTCTTCAAACGTTTCAACAATATATTCTTTAGGGTAAGGAGTTATCTTTTCCAACGAAGAAGAAATCAAAGGAGTATTTACTTTAAACTGTTGAAGAAAATATGTTTTGGATCCTTCTAACCATTGGGCAATTTTTAGGATATCTTCTTTTTTTAACAAATCAGGTACAAACGTTGTTTTAAACTCATAATCAGGTGCAGTTTTTTTGATGATATCAATAGATTCTTCGATATTTTTAATATCTGTTTTAACACCAGTAAGTTGATTGTATTTTTTCTTTGGAGCTTTTACATCCATTGCTACATAATCAACAAGTTTTTTTTCAATGAGTTCTTTTAACCTGTCAGGAAATGTTCCATTTGTATCAATTTTAACAAGATACCCAAGTTTTTTTACTTTTTTTGTAAAATCAACGACATCATCCTGTAAAAGTGGTTCCCCTCCAGAGATAGATAGTCCATCCAGCACTCCTTTACGCTTTTTTAAAAAGGAAAAAATCTCGTCTTCGGAGATTTGCTCCACGTTTCCTTTGACGAGTTGTGGATTATAACAGAAAGGGCAACTAAAATTACACCCAATAGTCCAAACAATCGCACTTATCTGATCAGGATAATCCAATAATGATGTTTTTTGAAATCCTCCAAATTTCATGCTTTAACCAATATTTTCTTCTCCATATCAAATGTTTTCCGATCGGAGAATTCCTGTTGCTTACCACGGTTCCATTGATTAACAGGACGAAGATATCCAACTACCCTCGAATATACTTCACATTCGGTTCTTTTACTTTCTAAATCCTCTTTCACTTAATTACCTCCTTTATATCCTATTTTTTCATCACATTTTGGACAGTACTTATGTTCACCAGGTATATACCCATGTATTGGGCATATACTAAATGTTGGAGTTATCGTATAATATGGTAAACTGTAATTCTCTGCTACCTTTCTTACAAGTTTTTTAGTAGCAATAGGCGAGGGTTCTTCTTCACCAAGGAAAATATGTAAAACAGTACCACCAGTATATTTTGATTGTAGGGTATCCTGTAAGTCAAGTGCTTCAAAAACATCAGTAGTGTACCCTACGGGTAGTTGTGTAGAATTGGTATAATATGGTTCTACACCTCTCCCGCCATTTCCATAAAATTCTTGATTATAGGTACGGATATCAGGATATTGAGCCTTATCAATCCTTGCTAAACGATATGATGCACCTTCTGCAGGTGTTGCTTCTAGATTAAAGATATCACCGGTTTCCACCTGAAAATCAGCCATTTTATCACGCATATGATCCAATACTTTTTCAGCGAATTTTATACCATCTTTATCAGCGATACTCTTATTCATGAAATTAAGTAGTGCATCATTCATACCAATCAAGCCAATTGTGCTAAAATGATTCTTCCAGTACTCCCCAAATGTTTTTTTCACGTCATTCAGATAAAACCGAGAGTATGGATGTAAACCACTTGAAGTAAAATTTTCAATAACCTCACGTTTAATAATTAAACTTTCTTTTGTCAACTCCATTAAACTATCAAGTCTTTCAAAAAAATCATTGTCATCTTTAGAAAGATAACCAATTTGAGGCATATTAATAGTAACGACGCCTACAGAACCTGTTTTAGGATTTGCACCAAAAAGCCCACCCCCACGTTTACGGAGTTCTCTGTTCGAAAGCCTCAATCTGCAACACATACTGCGTGCATCTTCAGGGTTCATATCGCTGTTTATAAAGTTTGAGAAATAGGGTGCTCCATATTTCGCTGTCATCTCCCAGATAGGATCCAATCCATCATTGTCCCAATTGAAATCCTTTGTGATGTTATAAGTTGGAATTGGAAAGGTAAACGGCCGTCCTTTAGCATCTCCATCATGCATAACTTCTGCAAATGCATGGTTGATCATGTCCATTTCATCTGTAAAATCACTGTAATTATCATCTTTTAGATCTCCACCTATAATGACAGGTTCTTCTGCCATATAGCTAGGAAGAGTTAGATCTAATGTTATATTCGAAAATGGCGACTGGAAGCCCACCCGTGTCGGGACATTCATGTTGAAAAGGAATTTCTGCATTTCTTGTTGAACATCTTTGTATTGTAATCCATCATATCGAATGAATGGTGCTAACAATGAATCAAAATTTGATAATGCTTGTGCTCCTGCTGCCTCACCTTGTAGGGTGTAGAGATAGTTTACAATCTGCATAAGCGCGGTTCCAAAGTGTTTTGCTGGTTTACTTTCTATCTTTCCAGCTACTCCCCGGAATCCTAATAATAATATATCTTTTAAATCCCACCCGACGCAATAACTTCCAAGCGTCCCAAGATCATGAATATGAAAAGATCCTTTTGTATGTGTATCTCCTATCTCTGGCGGATAAATCTTGTTAAGCCAATAGTGCGATATGATGTTTTCTGTTGCATATACATTTAATCCCTGGAGTGAATAGCTCATGTTACTGTTTTCCTGAACCTTCCAGTCCATCATACTGAGGTAGCCGTCGACTACATCTATATCCTTTAGTAGCCCTCCAACCTCTCGGATATCCTTATGTTGTTTCCTGTACAATATATATGCTTTAGCGGTTTTTGCATGTCCCTCTTCAATTAGTGTTTTTTCAACGATATCTTGGACTTGTTCTACTGTTGGAATCTCACCACGTTTTAGCTCTTTTTCTAGGCGTTCCAATGCTTTATCCGTTAATTCTGCTGCTTTCCTATGGTCTTTTCCCCCTACTGCTTGTGCTGCTTTCCAGATAGCTTCTGTTATTTTTATTGGGTTGAAATCGGCTATTTTCCCATCTCTTTTTCGTATTTTTCGTATCATTTTTTTCTTTCTCCAACTTATTATTCTATTAAATTTTTAACTTCTTTTTCAAATGAGGTAACGTCGGTGAATGACCGGTAGACAGATGCGAAGCGTATGTATGCAACTTGATCCGTTTCTTTGAGGGCGTCCATGACGTATTCTCCAATTACTTTACTTTCAATTTCTTCCTTACCGCATCTTCTAATTTTTTCTTCAATGGCATCGAGTATTTCTTCGATTTTTTCATGGCCGATTGGGCGTTTTTCAAGTGCTTTGAGAAGGCCATTTTTGATTTTGTTTCTTTCAAATTTTTCTCTTCTGCCGTCCTTTTTGATGACATACACAGGAGCCATCTCAATATGCTCATATGTGGTGAATCGTCTATTACATTTCAGACATTCTCGTCTTCTTCGGATTGTATAGTTTCCTGTATCACGTGAGTCCGTTACTTTTGTTTCAATATGGTTGCAATATGGGCAATTCATTTTAACACACCAAACACAAGATATAGTATATCGAAAACATAAATCTACAGTATATAGTATAGTTGAGTGGTTTTTAAACCTTTCCATTTTACAAAAATTTGTGGTATTTCACTTAACACCAGAATTAAATATATAAGCATGTTTTATGCAGGATCATGAAGAGCATATACGGACCAGTGGCCTCATGGCGACTTGGTAAATCACTAGGCGTTGATCTCATCTGTTCAGAGAAAAAGATATGTTCTTTTGATTGTATTTACTGCCAACTTGAAAAAACAGAAAAAATCACCAAGCAAAGAGAGTCGTTTGTTTCTTTAAATTCAGTGAAAAAAGAATTAAAAGACGCTCTGAAAAAAACAACACCTGATGTAATAACGTTATCGGGGACGGGAGAGCCAACACTGGCAAAAAACATGGATGATGTGATACATATCATTCGAGAGCTCTCAGATTTACCAGTTGCTATACTTACAAACTCGTCTTTATTTTATGACAGTTCAGTACGGGAAAGTCTTTGTAAACTTGACATTATTGTAGCGAAACTTGATGCTCCAAACCAGGAGGTTTTTAAAAAAATCAACCGCCCAGCGTTGGAAATAACATTTGAAAAAACACTTAATGGCATCAAAAAATTAAGAAAAGACTTCCACGGAAAATTTGCGCTTCAAATAATGTTTATGAAAGAAAATAAAGATTATGCAGCTGATCTAGCGAATCTTGCTCGAGAAATTAACCCCGATGAGGTTCAGATAAACACGCCGCTTCGTCCTTGTTCGGTGAAACCGTTGACGAAAACAGAGCTTGAACGGATTGAAAAAGAATTTACAGGTTTGAATACGCTGTCTGTTTACAATAGTCCAAAACCAAAAACAGATCCTCTTGATAAATTAGAAATTTTTAAACGAAGAAGGTTGGTGTCATAAAAATGGAAAAAATAACAGTTAATCTAAACATCATTGGACTTGTTCATTCTCCATACAAGTTGCCTTCTGAAGTTCCTTTCGGGCGAAAGGATCATATTTCTGAAATAAAACTAAACAAAGAATTGGCAGAAGGGTTAACAGACATCGAAGGATTCTCTCATTTACATGTTTTTTATTGGCTTCACGAATCAAAAGGTTATTCCCTTATCGTTCAGCCCCCTTTGGATACCAAACCTCATGGTCTTTTTGCCACTCGATCACCTCATAGACCAAACCCCATTGGATATTCTGTGGTGGAACTTGTTGAGAGAAAAGACAATGTTTTACGGGTTAAAGGACTTGATGCAATAGAAGGAACGCCAGTACTTGACATTAAGCCATTTATCAAAAAACGGGATTGTAAGCCACAGGCAGTTTCAGGATGGATAGAACAGACAGATTTAGATGGAGACTAATGTTGTATTATCAACTGCATCTTTTACTAATATGTTGATATTGATCTTTTTTTCCTCTGTCAGGATTTGATCAAGTTTCGCCTGTGTAGCTGGTTTTTTTGGAACTGCACTGCATCCATCGGAAGGTAAAATTGAAAGATCATATGTACCAATTTCTTTTGCTATCTTGATAACATCTTCTTTATCAAAACCAATCAATGGTCTTAAAATTGGGATACTTACTGCTTGTTCAATAACTCTAATGTTCTGTAGTGTCTGTGATGCTACTTGACCTAAAGAATCTCCCATGATTATTGCATCAGCTTTCTCTTTTTCAGCTATTTTTTCTGCATAACGTAGAAGCATACGTTTGCAAAACACACACGTAAACCTGTTTTCACAATGTGTCTTATACGACGAAAGCGCATCTCCATGAGGTACAGAATATACTGTTATGGGGCATGAAATGTGTTTTTTAAGGTGTTTTGCAAGTTTGATGAAGTTTTCTATTTCTCTCTCATCGGTAAATGGTTGATTATCAGCATGAACAAATATGAGTTCTTCTGCTTTTTTTGAGAGAAGATAGGTTGCAACAGGCGAATCAATGCCGCTTGAAACAAGGGATACAAATTTCATGTTGTCTCATCTTCCACCCAATCAAGATACTTTTTAAAACCATGCGTAATGGGGATTGCAACGATATCTGGCACGTCATACGAATGAAGTTTTTTTATCCTCTGTATCGCCTTGTCTATGTTTTTATCTGTTGTTTTTGCCAAAAGAACGCATTCGTTATCTTCTTCAATGTTTCCTTGCCAGCGATATATTGATTCAATCTTTGGAATTATATTGACACATGCAACAAGTTTTTCTTCAACAAGTATGCGTGCGATTTTTCTCGCTTCTTCAACACTACCCGTGGTTGAATAAATAATTGAAACCATGGTTTTAACCTATAATTAATAATAGATTTAATAGTTTGCATCACAAGAATATGATTTCATATTTAACCTATCAATAACTTGTTTAATCTCGTTATAAGTTCCATAAAACAGATGACTTTTACATTTGCAATCACTGCAACCAAAACCTAAAATTGAAGGTAATGTTCCTTCGAATTTTTTTGCAATGATGCATTCTTCTTTAATTATATTTTCTTTGTAAAAAACATCTGTTACTGTTGCATGTTTCAAGAGATAATCAATATGCCAATGGGTTTTTTTATTTTCTCTTAGATGTCGTTGTATTCTCTGTTCCAATCCGTTGAGGGCAGAACCAACATAGACGTAAAATCCTTTGCTAAACTCTACTTCTCCAAGTTTACCAATAGGAACTCTTTTATTAGCATTCATCTCTGCAATTATTAGATAACTACCTTTCATAACAAAATGGTCTATATGACGAAATACAATTTAGTTTTTCTTTAAAAAACATACATACCATTCTCTGGTTCTAAAAATCCTTCAGCGTCTTCTGCCAGTCATCTGGAAGTACTACTTTACGTTCCACCTCTCGCCATTCCAAATCATAATCAGATAAAAGATGCTTCACCATATCTGGAACATGTGGTGCGCAGAGAATCCCTCGCACATTTGCTTCTTTGACATCTTTTTTTATGTCGGTGACATACATACGAAGTTGATGCACAGCACTAATATTTGCTATGCTTCGTTTTACTTCAATAATTGTTGGAGTGTGGTTTTTATCATATCCGAAAAGATCGATCATCCCTGATTTTACGTGTTTTTCTCTTTTGCTGATGCGAAGTCCTTCTTCGATTATGTCTGGTTCGCTGATGATTTGATTGACGACGTCTATCTCCATACCTGCGATAACAAGATCAGCGTTATCTCGAAGTGATGTAGCTATAATCATTTTTAGATTCCGAAACGTTATTTTCATTTTTTCAGGCGGATGGCTGTGTCGTGATCTAATAACAAGAGAGTTGTTTTCTTCTTTGAATTCTGTTGTCGTACCAGATGGCTGCCAGTTGACCGGCTCTCGCATTTCCGGCTGATGAACCAACACGTTTCCATCTTGTTTTATCATAACTATTCGTTCCCCCCAATCAAGTATTGATTGTGCACGTCCACGGTAATCAACCATGCAATCACCAATTAAAAGAAGCATGGTTCTCTCTACTTTTGATTTATGATGTTTCTCAACAAATGTAAGTGAATCTTTTGATGTAGGGTTAAGAATAGTTTTTAACACATCTCCTCAAGTATCCTATATCAATATAGTCATACATGAGAGTATCGATGTTATAAAAAAACATCATTGTATTAGATGAAAATTCGTTGAAAATTCAGATTCGCCAACAAATAATATAATGAGGGTAACGGCCCTTAGTTTTTTTGATTTTTTTCTACAAATAGTTGATATATGTAATAATGTTATTCTTTTTTTGTGTCAAATCATAATATTTCTGTAGTTGATATTCAGACACTCAATGATGCGAGTGTTGAAATTCAAAAGATTGGTAGTGACCCAGAAAGCATTGAGATCATGGCGCCGAAGGCAATCTTTAGGGTTATTAAATTAGAAAATATTGTACTTCAGGACGCTATTATCATCAAGCAGGATATGCTTTCTCTTGGAGGAGAGGTTGCTATACCAAAGGATGCTTTTGAATTAAAAGAACAATCTGCCGATATACTGGTTATGGGAACCTTAAAACAATTGCGTGAACTTGTCGGAAAACTTAACAGACATTATCCAAGGATTAAAGCTATTTCAAAAGAACTGTCTCTTCTACTAAAGAACATTTGTTAAGCCCAAAAAGAGATTAACTATTATTTTATACTGGTTTTCGAGAGCATATGGATAATCCAGTTTGTCCTATCGATTTTCGATATGGAAGAAGGGAAATAAAAGAAATATTCGGTGAAAAAAGTAAACTGCAATATCTACTTGATGTTGAAGCAGCGCTTGCTAGAGCTCATGCAGACGTTGGCAATATTTCTAAAAAGGATGCTGATGAGATTTCTAAAAAAGCCTCTGTGAACTATGTCAAGGTTGAGCGGGTAAAAGAAATTGAAAAGGAAACCAGACATGACATAATGGCAGTAACAAAAGCACTTGCTGAAAAGTGTGATGGGGATGCCGGTAAATATGTGCATCTTGGTGCAACAAGCTATGACATTGTTGATACAGCAAATGCTCTGCAGTTTTCAAAAGCAACTGATATCATTTCAAAAGAGTTAAAACAACTGAGAAAGACACTTGTAAATCTTGCGAAGAATCATAAAAACACGCTTATGCCTGGGAGAACCCATGGACAGTATTCTATTCCTATTACCTTTGGTCTGAAAATGGCAGTATTTGCACTTGAAGTTGATCGTCATCTTGAACGTATGCATGAATGTAAATCTAGGGTTCTTGTCGGGAAAATCTCTGGTGCTGTAGGAACTGGTGCGGCTATGGGTAAACATGCATTAAAGATTCAGGAGCTTGTCATGAAGGATCTGAGACTTGGAGTTGAAGAAGGAGCAACTCAAATTGTTGGTCGTGATAGATATATTGAGCTTCTTTCAGTACTTGCAAATATTTCTGCAAGTATGGAAAAGTTTGCAACAGAAATTAGGAACCTTCAACGTAGTGAAATAGGAGAAGCAGCAGAGGCATTTGAATCAAAGAAACAGGTGGGGTCTTCAACTATGCCTCATAAGAGAAACCCAATTCTATGTGAACAGGTAAGCGGGCTTGCAAGGGTTGTTCGTTGCAATATTATTCCTGCATATGAAAACGCTATACAATGGCATGAAAGAGACCTTGCAAATTCATCTTCTGAACGGTTTATTTTACCACATTCCCTAATTCTTACTGATTGGATTATCTACCTAATGAATGATGTTTTCAAGAATCTTAAAGTGTTCCCAGAAAAAATGATTGAGAATCTTGAAAAATCACAAGGACTTCCCATGGCTGAAGCAGTGATGACAAAACTTGTTGAAAAAGGGATGGGGCGTGGAGAGGCACATGAACTCATTCGGACTTGTTCCCAAGAAGCAATTGCAAAAGACAAGGATCTACTTACTGTGCTTTCCTCAAATAAAACCGTTTTAAAATATCTAGAGAAAAAAGATTTAGAAAAAGCACTTGACCCAAAGAACTATCTTGGTGTAACTGACAAAATCATAGATAATATCGTGAAAAAATTATCAAGGTGATTGGTGAAAAAACAATGGATAAACTGGAAAGATTAACAGCTAACACGGAAGAAGTTGTTACAATTGAAGAACTTAAAACTGTTTTAAACAAGGATAAACCGAAGGCATATATCGGGTTTGAACCCTCTGGTACAGTTCATCTTGGCTGGAAGATTTGCACCAACAAAATTAAAGATTTTCTTGATTGTGGTTTTGATTTTACTGTGCTTCTTGCTGATTGGCATGCCTACATCAATGACAAGCTTGATGGAGATATCGAGAAAATAAAGCTTTGCGGAAGATACATGGAAGATTGTTTTGCATCCATGGGTGTTGACAAAGACAAAGTGCACTTTGTATATGCAAGTGACTATGTTGGAGATTCAAAATATTGGGAGCTTGTACTTCGGACTTCAAAAGCAACATCAGTTAAACGAGTTAAACGCGCAATGGATATAATGGGCCGAGAAGAAGATGAGGCAGAACGTGATCTGTCAAAGCTGTTTTATCCAGCAATGCAGGTTTCAGATATTTTCTATCTCGATTTAGATGTTGCCTATGGAGGAATGGATCAACGTCATGCCCATATGCTTGCCAGAGATGTCTCTAAAAAGATTGGGCGAAAACCTCCTGTTGCCATACATACGCCGCTTCTAACTGGACTTCAGGCAGGCGGCCGTATGGACCCGATTGAAGCGAAAATGAGCAAGAGTAAACCTGATTCAATGATTTCCATTCATGATGATCCTGCTAGTGTGAAAAAGAAGATTAGTAAAGCGTTTTGTCCTGAAAAACAAATTGAAGGAAACCCTATTCTTGAGATATGTAAGTATGTTATTTTTCCTGGGCTTGATACGGACGTGTTTTTGATTGAGAGGCCTGAAAAGTTTGGTGGAAATCTCGAGTTTGAAAACTATACTGATTTAGAACAAGCATTTGCAAATGGGCTGCATCCTCTTGACTTAAAGAATGCAACAGCAAGTCATGTCAACAAGATCCTTGAACCGGTTCATCAGTATTTTGAACAACATACCGAGAATTATGATAAGATGAAGGAATTAGGGATTATTCTCTAAATGTTTTTTTAATTCGACCATACTCCATGTCCTTTAGCCCTCAACGTCTCTGTTAGTTTTTGTTCAATTGCTTCAGCTTCTTCACGGGTTTTGATAGGATTGTATTTCTTAAATTTTCTATGTATTAACCGCAGTCCATATTTTTTTACAAAACGATTGGCTTTATAACCATCCTTATGTTGCTTGAATCTAATCTCGGGATTATGGCATGTTTGCCCAATGTAGAAACAGGTAAGTTTTGGATTCATATTGGGGTTTCGTTCTCTAAATTTTCGTGATTGTAATACTTCTTTGTCAAGTTTAATTACATACACGTTATATGACATTGTTTTCTTGTCGTAATTATCCCCCGTTGACTTATAATTTTCTAGTACATCATATTATCAGTTTAAACATGAAGTTTTATAAAGAAAAACACTTTACTATAGCCGGGAGAAAATGATTTATTGTCATAAGTGTGGTGCTGAATTAGCATCAGATGCGAACTATTGTTCATCCTGCGGAGCATCTGCAGGAAGAGTGAAAACAGAAGAGTTTAATGTATCCTCAGATGATCTTGTAAAAACAGTAAAGAAGTTAATCCATGAGGGAAACATCAGAAGAATCATCATAAAAGACGAAGAAGGGAAAGTACTCCTTGAAATACCAGTAACTATTGGTGTCATAGGAGTAGTTCTTGCACCGTGGCTTGCCGCTATTGGAGTTATCGGAGCTATTGCTACTAACTGCACAATTGTTGTTGAAAAAAAAGAGTGATTATTTTTTCCCAGAAATGTATTGAAAATACCCATAGCTAATTGACCCTCCTTTTGTAATCTCGCAGAGAATTTTTTTTACATTAATCCCACAAATAACTATTTTAGCATAAGACATCATTTCTCTGTGATATTGAATCAAGGCTCATACTTGATGAGAAAATACGAGTTAGTGATCAAATGAAAGAAGGATATCTGCAAGAGAAAATGAGGGAGTTTGACTACAAATTAAAACAGCAAATGGATGTTGCCAAGCAGCTTGACAAACATCTTGATAGAATAATTGTATCTGAGAAAGAACAAAAAAAGATGTTTAAAAAATTAAAAGATCTTGACAAGTATAAAGAAGAAATCAAAAAGGAGATTAACAGAGAAATAAAAGATGAGTTGAAGACATATAAAAACCAGTCAAAAGAAACCATAAGAAAAAAAATTGATGATGCAATTGAAAAAAAGCTTGGTGATCTGCAAAAACAAATGGACGAACTAAAAACAGAACTCAGGGAAACAAAAGAACTGAAAGATCTTGTTATGCAAGCAAATAAAAATGCTATTTATTCTGAACAATTAAGTAATTTACTTGTCGAGGAACTTGTTAGAGAAAGAATATTTTCAAGAGAGAAAACAGACATTATAACAAAACGTGCTTCAATAAGAACAAGAGACAAGTTAAAAGGGAAATAAGACAAGAGCGGCTGTTTTTTGAAAAAATTAGCAGTGTACTGGCTTTTTATTG
>JAIWHQ010000027.1:0-12276 GCA_048629575.1 Thermoplasmatota archaeon
CAAACTATACAACGAGAAATACAGACGAAAGAGGAAAACACGCGACATCTGCAACAAGAATTAGAAAACAAAAACAACGAACTAAACACAACTAAAACAGAATTAGAAAAACAACTACAACTACAAAAAGAATACGAAAACAGAATCAAAGACTTAGAAATAAAAAACAAAGAACAAAAAAACCAAGAAGTACAAATAACACAACTACAAACAGAACTAAAACAAACACAAGAACAACTAGAGGCAAGGACAAAAGAGATAGAACTGATGAAACCAGCATTAGAAAAGAAAAACAAGGAAGTCAATGAGAAAAAAGCCGAATTAGAGAGAATAAAGCAAACACTAGAAACACAAAAAATAGAACTCAAGGAACTCAGAGATAATCAATCAGCATTAAAAGAGAAAAACTTCAACGTTGAACGAATACAGGACGAGTTAGAAAAAACACAAAATGATTTAAAAGAAAAAAATAAAGAAATAAAGCAATTACAGAATAAATTGGAGGTGAGAGACAACATAATCAAAGAAATGAAAACACTGTTAATAGAAAGAAAAATAATACCTCTAGCGGAAGACGACGAAAAAACCGATCAGCTACAATATTCATGAACTTAAGATGGTTATAGAAAAGATATTGCAGGAAGATTAAATATTGTAATATTAGTTTTCAAAAATTATTTTTTTGATTATAAAAAATTAAAAACTTTACAAAACATTACTGTAAATCTAGTCACAAATACTTTTATATCAGAAAAAGCATTCACTTATTGGATGGTATGATGCAAAGCGATTCTCTAGCTAATGAAAATAGCGATTCTACTAAATTATCTAGTCGAGGGGCATCGATTTATTATTTGGGATCGACAGTGTTTATAGCAGGCATTGGACTTATAGTTTTAGGCTCAGCCCTTGTTATGTTTTTTCAAATACATTATGAATCTAGCCCAGTGGAAATCCTCTACACTATCCTTTCTATAGCTACTGGAATCACCTTGATATTAGTAGGACTAAATTTGATGATTAGACAGACGAAAAAGGGTTATGCCATTGTTGTTGCGAGCATTGTCGTTTCCTCACTAGCCATATATTTATTTTACGCAAATTATCTTCATAATTTTTACTATCCACTTGTTAGCTATATTTTTGCACTCTACGTTCTTGGTTTTCTGGCCCTGTTGGGAAATGCATTCGCCAGCGCAATTGTTTGGATAATCGGGAACAGGTCTGAGTACCAAATAATCGGGAAAGAAAAACCTCGATTATACACTGATGAAGAAATCCAACGGGACATAGAAGAAGCAACTAAAAAAAGTCTTGAATCTGCTGTAGCTGAATTACAATTTGAACTTGAAGAATTTCCGGATGATATGGTAGTTGGAAAATATGCTCCTAAGACTCCTGGAAATGTTATAAGGGTTAAGGACGACATTGATGAGGTGTTAAGCCTAAGACAAACGTTAACCGCGGGTACAACTGAGAAATGGGGTTCACTAGGGATTGACAAAGCTTCAAGTCAATTGGCTAAAACTATGTCACAAGAGAAGATAAAGAAAAGCAGATTCGCAAGGCTTAAGGAAAGATTCGCCGATATAAAGTCGGCAGAGCGTTCTAAACAAGCTAAAAAGAAGAAAGAGATAGAAAGAAAGAAGCGGGAGAAAATAGAAGCAAAAAGAAAGGAGGAGGAAACAAGAAAAAAAGAGAAAGAACTAGAGAAAAGGAACATAGAAGAAGAACATATGAAAAAGATAGAGTTGAAAAAGGCTCAAAAAGAGACAAAAATAAGAGAGAAAAAAGCTATTATGCTAGAAAAAAAGAAAAAATTAGAGACAAAGAAAGCTTTAAAAGAAGAAAAACTGACGAAGAAAAAATTGTCGAATAAGAATAAGAAGTAAAAAAAACGTTTTTTGAACGAAGCAATATACCCGAAATCTTTTTAAAGCGAGTATCCATCCCAACTTTGTAAAAATAAAAAGGATGGTGATGTAGAGAAATGGCAAAAGGTCTTGATATCGGGACAATGAATATTATTTGTGCTGAAAAAGATCGAGAAGATATAGTTTATAAGCAGCAGAGAAACGCATTTATGTACCTTGATTCCAATGATCTCACGAAGACAATGTTGGATACCTCGAAAGTCCTTTATGTAGAGAAAGAAAAGGGTATCTCTCTATTGGGCGAGGATGCCTTTAAATTTGCTACTATTTTCGAGAAAGAAGCAAGAAGACCGATGACTCATGGCATAATAAGTCCTAAGGAAAAAGAAGCAATACCCATTATGAAACTAATAGTAGAAAGAGTTTTAGGACAGCCGCGTAATCAAAACGAGATATTATACATTTCAACGCCAGCAAACCCAGTAGATACGGATATGAACGTTCTGTACCATAAAAAAACTATGGAAGCACTGACAAAAGGACTGAAATACGAAACGCATGTAATTGACGAGGGTCTAGCCGTGATTTATTCTGAACTAGCGGATTACAACTTTACGGGAATAGGAATAAGCGTGGGTGCAGGTCTAACAAATGTAACGCTCGCATATCTAGCTACGCCACTGATGTCATTTAGTATAGGCAGAGGTGGAGATTGGATTGACAAAGAAGTTGCAAAATCAGTAGGGATGCCAAAGGAGCATATAACACATGCAAAAGAAGAAATTTCTAAATTAAACAAAGAAATTAAGATGGGAAGTATAGAAGGTGCTCTAACCGTTCACTACGATGCTCTAATGACTTATGTAATAAAAAATCTAGATCAAAGGCTTTCAGAGATAACACCGCCAAAAATAGCATTCCCAGTTGCAATCGCAGGAGGAAGCGCTGAGCCACAAGGATTTTTCGAAATGTTCGAGAAGAAACTAAGAGAAGCAAAACTACGAGTTGAATTATCGAAAATAAAGCATGTCAAGGATCCAATACTTTCAGTGGCAAGGGGATGTTTAATAGCAGCAAGAACACAAGAAGAAAAAAAATCACACGGTTTAAAACAGCAGAAAGAACAACTCAAAGCAGACAAAAGTAAAAGCAAAAAATAAGGACAAATTGATTTAGATCATTAGATCTATTTCAATTATATTTTTTTTTATGTTCTATTGATAAATTGAATCATTATTTAATTATTTTTTGAAAACCCATCTATTCTTTTTAATCTGCCTAGTTTCAGATGCTTTTCCAAGTAATGCAACAGCAGATGGATACATTTGAACTAGATCGTCAATTCTCGTCTGTATCTTTTTATTCTCCTGAAGGAGACAGATATTATCTATCTCTAAGGATTCATTCTTTTTTTCTAACGTTGTTACAATTTCATTATCTTGCTCTTCCGTTGGTTCTTTATTTTCAAAAAATTGATTTAATGCTTTAGTTATAACATCTTTCTTATCTATTCCATGCTTATCCAACTTTTTAAACAACTTATTATCTATCTTTATTGAAAGTTCTTTACTCATATGCATCCGTCCTCTCATAAAGAAGTGTATTCTATTACCCCTAAAAAAGTTTTTTCCTATTTGAATTCAAGGATGTGGCGTAGGGGTAACTGCTGCACATTTGCACAATAAATACAATATGAGCGTCATGGGAACAGATGTGGACCCTGAGCAAATTATGCTAGCAAAAAATCATCATAAAGAAAGTAAACGGCTGAAATTCATGGAATTAGATGCTACTACACTCCCATTTGAGAATCAGGAGTTCGATATGGTCTTATCAATGTTTGTTCTGCATCATATAGGCAGTTGGGATAAAACACTAACCGAAATAAATCGAGTGTTAAAACTAAACGGGTATTTTATCTTCTATGATTTGGCATATTCAAGATTTACCACGAGGCTATTAAAAAGAATTGTTAAAAAGTATGGTGTATACACCATATACGACATAATCTCATTTTTAAAAGATAACAACATTGAATCTGTTTACAAAGAGAAACCACATGGAGTAATGATGAAACACTATGCTGTCGTGTTTCAGAAAAAAAGTTGATTGTAGAAATCTCAAAATATCTTTGCTATAATTTTATAATTTAGGCCAACAGGAGAGATATTCAGGAACATATCTTGAGTTTATGGTCTGTTGATTTTTAGTTAACAGTCTACCTTAATACAATCTTTTTTTCAAATTTCGGGGGTTTAGTTATGCAAAGAGAATCAATATATGATAAAATGACAAGATGTGAAAAAGAAGTAGCTAAAGTACTAAAGGGGCTTGGCATCAAATGGTCATATGAAAAACCTGTTTTTGCATGGGATGAAAATAAAAGACTAAGGGTTTGGGCACCTGACTTTTATCTAATTCCATTTGGGATATATCTTGAGGTTTGCGGCTCAGAAAATTTTGATTATGACTGTTAATCCTGGTTTTTATGGAAGTCCTTTCCTTCCTGAAATGTTAGATAAAATTAAAGAATTGGGAAATTTGAAACCTGATCGGGATATAGAAGTTGATGGAGGAGTTACAGATAAAACAATTGATATTGTGAATAAGGCAGGTGCAAATCTGTTTGTTTCAGGTTCGCATATTATGAAAGCTGAAAATGTGAAAGATTCTATTAATAAGCTAAAAGAACTCATAAAACAAGTATATGGGGGTTTTATGACAAGCAAAAGTTCTCATTTGTTTTTTTAGAAATCCTTAAGTTGAATTAAATGATTTTGGAGTTAAAATTTTGGAGAGATGCGAGATGAAAAAAATAAAGATATTGATAGTTAGTATGATATTAGTTGGAGCAGTTTTTATTAGCGGATGTGTGCAACAAGATTCAACAACTGATGATGGAACACCTCCTGCGACAGAAATAACTCTTGATGAAGCTATTACAATTTTGATGGGCATACTTGACCCTAGTGCATCAGATGATAGAATTTCAGCCTTTATGTTATCTGAACCTCTAAGAACAACTGATTCTGTTAAATCTGAAGCAGGAGATTCATATCCTCTAACTGGTGCTACTTGGTTTGCTTTTATTGATGATGAACCTAAGTTGCTTTTTACTCATCCAACACGATATGTACTTATTGACGGGCAGGATGGCAGCTATGAAATTGTTAATGAAATCTGGCCTCCAATTGTTAACGACTATTCCATGTGGGATATTGATAATTTGAACCGTGGCGAGGTCATTGAGTTTTATCCTCTTCTAAATATGTCTATGCCTATCACTCCAGGTAGTCAAAGTGGTGCCCCTTCAGGAGATTATGGTGATGCTCCAGACGGGACAGATGCATATTATGGGGTTGAGGGCAAATTCCCAACTTATTATGCTACATCTAATAGCATATTAAATCGTCCTGGCGGTCATACTTTAAATGTCAGCGAGGAGACTCTAGGTTTGAATGTTAGCGCTGAAGTTGATGCAGATGATCCTAACGACCCAGATTTAATACCTAACCTAGTAGACTCAGATAGCGATGAGCGAATGTTTGTTTACATAAATGTACAAAATGCACAGTTGACTTTCACGGTCACTGTTGACGAAACTGCGCCTGAGATGACACGTTATGTAAATGTATTAATTGATTTTGATCAGAATGGCAATTGGACTGAGGGTTCTTATGGGGATGAATGGGCTATTATCAACCTAGAGGTAGATGTCCCACCGGGTTCAACAGAAATTATTACAACTCCTTCGTTTTCTTGGGGCAATAATGCTTTAGATCTACCCACACCAGCATGGATGAGAGTAGCACTAACACGTGAAGAAATTAATGAAAGTCTATTCACAGATGTTGGCGGATGGGATGGAAGTGGTCAGTTTGAATATGGTGAAATAGAAGACCACTTGGTCTATCTAATAGATAACCCACCAGATCCAGAAGATGAATGGCCACCAGGTGAACCGAAAGAGCCAACTGATCCTCAACCACCAGGCCCAACAGAGGGACCATGTGGTACTGAGGTTAATTATCATTCCCTTATAATTAGTGGCGGGGATTCTAGTAAACATATGAAACGTGGGAAACATCCTGCAGATCAAGCTGTTGATACAATGACTGATTTGCTCGATGATCAAGGCTACAATAGTGTCGGAAGTCTTACCCCCAGTGGATCTGGCGGTAGCTCAAACTCGATAAGCAGCATTACTGCAGCATTTGAAACTCTGAAAAGTCAGGTAAAATGTGGTGATCATGTTTTAATTTATATTGTTGGCCATGGAAATTCTGCTGATAATGAAAATGGTGTTGGAATTAACATGAAAGGTACCAATGGTGGAAACAAAGAGCTTTTAACACCAAGTACTCTTTCCAGTTTACTAGCTAAAATCCCTGCATGTGAAGATCAACTTTGTGATGATGAAGAAGTTAATTGTCATGTGAATGTTGTTATTGAATCGTGTTATGCCGGCAGCTTCAACATTGATGGCGTGAAAGGACCAGGCAGAACCGTTATGGGATCCTCTAGCGATGAACCTGCATCTGCAGCAGGTGGCGGAGTGTTTACATCAGGTTTTAATGATGCATCACGCAGTGGTACCGATCCAGATGATCCAGTTACACCATCAGAAGCCTTTGATATTGCAAAGGGCTCTGTTGACAAAAACAATGCTAAACCTAGAAGAAAGAATAAAGAAGATCAGGAACCATGGAAAGACAGTCAAGAATGTGAATGCAGGTGTCCAAATAATCCAAGTGTTACGGGTGGCAAATATGCATGGGACGGCGCTGCATGGGTTGACGAAGTAGCTGTATCTGTTGGCGATACCCTTATGTTCAGATTAGAACTTGAAAATGATGGTGGAGTTAAAAACGTTGAAGGCATTCGAGTGGTTGATTCACTGCCATCAGGTTTAAGCTATGTTAGTGGGAGTGGAGTTCTATATCAAAATGGTGAAAGCCTTGGACTTCGAAATTACTGCGATATGATGGATGGAACTAGTGGTGTAGATTATCTCTGGGTTTTAACTGAGATAGCATATCTTGCTCCAGGTGAAACCATTGCAATAGAATATTCTGCAACAGCACTGTCAGATGGCACATATACAAACTCATATTATGGCTATGCATATTGTTCAGAGGATACTAGTATACTGGTAAGCTATGAAGATACTGCAGTAGTAACTATTAGCTAATAAGTTCAGAATTAACGGATCTGCCGGGATTTGAACCCGAGTTAGAGGCTCCGGAGGCCTCTGTGATATCCAAGCTACACTACAGACCCTATCAGCAGATTTGCTATCAGAATCTGTGTTAATAGATTTTTCTTGATTATCAAAACCTTAAATAATCAAATTTCAAAAAATATGTTTGAGAGATCAGCTTCTCTCTGTCTCTATCCATTTAACTAATTCTTTTCTACATTCAATGCAAAGATGATATTCATATGGCTTTCCTTTACCAGTCATAGCATAATCCATATGTACAATAGAATCAAATAAATCCTTGTAGGATTTTTTACATCTATCACATTGTAATTCCATTGTTTTCTCCAAATAATAATTTATAAATTCCTGCCGTACTTACTTATCAAAATTAAATTAGAATTAGTTTAGAATCTATTCTTTTTCTTCAGTAGGTTTTTCCTCTGGTTGTTCAATAGGTTCTGGTTCCCTTTTTTCCTCTACTGGTTTTTCAGGTTCTTTTGTTTCAGGCTTTAGATCAACAGGCTTCTCTTTCTTACTTTTAAACTCGGTATATCCACATGCTCCGCAGCTTAATCTATCCTTATGTTCAGCAAGAAATACACCATCACCACATTTCGGGCAGCTTCTTCTCAATCGAACGATTTTGTCTCCTTCAACTTTGAATATCTCTCTTTTTTTCATGATTATTCCTTCTTTTCTTCAGCAGTTTCTTCTTTGGGTTGTTCGGCAGTTTTCTCTTCTTTAGGCTTTTCAGCCTCTTCTGTTTTTTCTTCAGCAGGTTTCTCTCCGCTTTCTGGTTTTTTAGCCTTTTCTTCTTTTACATCTTGCTCAGCTGGCGGTTCTTCCTTTTTAGGCTCTTCAGCAGTTTCTTCTTGTTTTTCTTGTGGTTGTTCTGCAGGTTTTCCTGGTTCTTCCTTTGCCGGTTTCTTTTCTCCTGTTAGGATATTGTTTCTCTTAAGGACATACTTTTTCTCCCAGGTTCCTGCTTCCTTTACTGATTTATACACTTTAGCGTATCCAACAGTATCCGTACTTCCAAAGCTTGACTTCATGAAATTAACGATGACGTTTTCTTTTTTAACATTTAGTTTCTCTGCAAGTTCATTTCGTACAAGTTCACGTTTTGGTGTTTTCTCACTTTCATGATGCACCGTGAAATGAACTTCTGTTCTCTTTAAGAGTGGATTATTTGTTTTTGATTGAATCTCTACTTCCATATCTATCACATTCTGTCTAATATCTCTTTTACTTTACGTTTATGAGCCGTTGTAGCCTTAACAACTACGACCCCTTTATTCGGCAATCCATATATTACTGTTGCGTCTGATGGAGCTAGAAAGATTGCAGCAAGTGCAGCAAGGTCTTCTTCACCATCAATTTCTATACGAAACGGGCCTTCAACTCTCTTTTTGAATGCCAATTCTATCGCATTCCAGAGTTCATCAGTTATTGTGCCCGGTGGGTTTTTTACATTTATCTGTTTTGCATCAAAACCTTTGATTTTCTCTTTCATATCTAAAGCATAATCTTTACGTTTAAGGATATAATCAACAATGCAAACCCCTGGTTTCACTCCATTGTTTAGAAGTGTAAATGTTACAAGATCTCCAACTGAAACAATATATTCCTCATGGGAAATAAGTTTCAAAAGTTCTTGTTCATCGACAAGACGTCCCAAAGGCTCTTTTAATGCATCCCTTAAATCATTGGGTAAGACAAACATTACTACCTTACCTTCAATGCATATTTACCTGGTTTTGTGATATTCATCTTTTTTGCAATCTGTGACCTTGCAGGGTCACGAATAATGACATAGCCTCTCCATCGTTTCACTGTTTTCTCTGAACAATACGGGCAGCGATCCTTTTCTGTTATCAAATGACAGTTTTTACAGGCATTACGTGTCTTCATTTCTTACCCTTCTTCTTTTTATCTTTCTTTTTATCGTCCTTTTTTTCATCTTTTGGTTCTTTCAGCCATTCATGGGCACCAAGAGCAGGTTGTCTCATGGTAAGACCGATTTTGCTTTCTCTTGCAGATAACTCATTTAAACTAATTGCAACAATTCTTGCCCGAACATGATCCCCAACTTTAAGCACGTTCTTGTTTTCTTTCCCTACAATTCTTTCGTTTTCAGCATCGACGTTCACATAATCATTCATGATTTGGCTCATATGTATTAATGCATCAAGTGGTCCTATATGACAGAATGCGCCAAATTCAACGATTTCACAGATTAGTGCATCAGTCATTTCTTGCAACGTTGGATTGAAGGTAAGCGCCTCAAATTCGACCTTTTGATACATTCCTCCATCACCATGGATAATGATTCCGTCTCCGAGCGTATTTATGCTATCGACTGCAACAATCAACCCATGTTTTTTCCGTATTGTTCCTTCAAACGTTTTTTGGACAATATTGTTTATTGCATCGTTTAAATCTTTGCCGAACTGCTCCGGTGGCACTCGTACTGTATCATTTAATTTTACTAATGTATACATTTTATCACGTTTATATAGTATAAAATCGACTTGGAATGAACTTGTTCCTTAAATTCTTTTTGAATGCTTAAAACCAGCTGAAACATATATGTGTTGTGTACAAAAAAAATTTGCTGAGATGTCATCTGAACACATTCCCACTCCAAATTATGGAGGGAGAAGATTTATAAAATATCCGCTATTCCACTTGTTGTAATAATTAGAGTAATACTTACAGTACCGAATCTGATATAAACGATTCAAAAGGAGAAAATAACAATGGTAGAATTCAAAATAGTAGTAAACGATACAAAAAATGGTAAATCGCATAATATCTTAGTAAGCGGTCATCACGCTAACTCCCTGATCGGTAAAAAGATACACGATGAAGTCGATGGTATTTTTGTCTCATTGCCGGGATATAAATTGCAGATAACTGGTGGTACTGATAAAAACGGTTTTCCGATGAGAACAGATCTACCTGGAACAATAAGACGGAGATTGCTTCTTAGTGAAAGTCTAGGGTTCAAGCCAAAAGATTCTGGGGTGCGAAAAAAGAAATCTGTACGGGGAAATACGATAAATCAAGATGTCGTACAGATCAACATGAAAGTTGTTAAACACAGTTCAAAACCTATTGAAGACATTATTAAAGCAGAGGCGAAAAAGGAAGACGCGGGTAAGAAAGAGGAGAAAGAGGAACAAGAATGAGTTTTCCAAAGCCACCTGAGGTAAATATTGGAATGATCGGCCATGTTGATCATGGTAAAACAACGTTAACTCAACGACTGACTGGGAAATGGACTGATGAGCATTCTGAAGAACTCAAAAGAGGTATCTCCATACGACTTGGATATGCTGATGCTGCTTTTTATAAATGTCCAAAATGCGATGAACCAGAGTGCTATACGGTAAAGAAAAAATGTCCTAATTGCGATAGTTCCTGTGAACTGCTAAGGGTGGTTTCTTTTGTTGATGCGCCTGGTCATGAGACATTGATGGCAACCATGCTTTCAGGTGCTGCTATTATGGATGGAGCAGTCCTTGTGATAGCTGCTAATGAAAAGTGTCCTCAGCCTCAGACAAGAGAGCATTTAACAGCCCTTGAAATCTCCGGTACAAAAAACATAGTTATCGTTCAGAATAAAATTGATCTTATCTCTGAAAAAGATGCAGTAAAAAATTATGAGCAGATCACCAAGTTTGTAAAAGGAACCTGCGCAGAGGATGCTCCAATTATTCCTGTAAGTGCCCATCATGATATCAACATCGATGTTTTAATAAAAACAATGGAAAAGTGTATCCCAACGCCCGGAAGAGATACGAACAAACCTCCGCTTATGTATATTGCACGAAGTTTTGATATCAATAAACCCGGTGCAAGACCTTCTGAGTTAAAAGGTGGTGTCGTCGGAGGTTCATTAATACAAGGAGTTTTAAAAAAAGGTGATGAAATTGAGATTTCGCCAGGGCGAAGAATCGAAGTTGACGGCAAACAAACCTTTGAACCAATTATTACCAACGTCCATTCGTTTTTTACCGGTGGAATTCCAACTGATACAGCAAGTGCTGGAGGACTTCTTGCCATAGGTACTGAGCTTGACCCTGCACGAGTAAAATCTGATTCTTTCTCAGGGAAAATTGTCGGAAAACCAGGGCAGATCCCTTCTGTTTTAGAGAGCTTTGATTTATCAATTCATCTTTTGAAACGTGTGGTTGGAACAATTGAAGAGAAAAACGTTGAGCCATTAAAAACAAACGAACCACTTATGCTTACTGTTGGTACAGCAACTACTGTTGGCGTTATCACAGAACTACGGGAGACGAAGGTTCGTGTGAAGTTGAAGTTATCTGTCTGTGCTGAGGAAGGACAAAGAATTGCTGTGAGCAGAAGAATCGAAGGAAAATGGCATCTCATTGGGTATGGGGAGATAGCATACATAAAACAGTGATTCTTGACAGCAGTGCTGTCATTATGTGTTTTGAGTTTTCAATTGATCTTGAAAAAGAGCTGACAAGACTTTTAGGATCATATCATATTGTTGTTCCCTCGTCTATCATTGGAGAGCTAGAGTTTTTATCAAAAAAGGGTGCAGGAAACAAAAAGATAAAGGCTAAAGCGTCGCTAAAGCTTGTTGAAAACTATGAGACTGTCGTTGTTGATGAAAAAAATGCAGACGACTCGCTTATAATTTTAGCTAAAAGGATGAATGGTGTTGTTGTCACCAACGACAAGGAACTACGGAAGAGACTAAGGGACGCATCGGTTTCAGTAGTTTTTCTACGTGCTAAGAAAAAATTGATGATGGAGTAATTGTTTCGAATTTTACATATATCGAAGTTCAAGGAAGTGTAGGTTTACTCCAAGTTTTTCAATCTCTTGTTTTGTAGCATTATACATGTACATTGCCAACAGCAACCGCTTTTGTTTTATATTTCTTGCATGCAGCTTCTGCTATTGGTTTTAACAAAATAATGAAAATTCGCCAAGAAAGTTTTTATAAATAAGTCTTGTATTCTGCATTCTATCATGTCGGGGTGGCTCAGCCTGGTTAGAGCGCCTGACTCATAAGCTCAGCTAAAAGGTTCGTACATTTAGCCTTGCGCTAAGATATCAGGAGGTCGCGGGTTCAGATCCCGTCCCCGACATCATTATTTTATATGCAACAAATAAAACATATAATTATTTTTAATATTACAAAAATAATCATATAATGTT
>JAIWHQ010000028.1:0-11881 GCA_048629575.1 Thermoplasmatota archaeon
AGCTGATTTCGAACATCCTTCATTCTCTTTCAGGTAAGATTCCTACAGAAACAATGTCTGGATCTTCACTTCTTTCCACAGTTACTGATTCATTTACCATAGAAAACGTTCGTCCTGAATATTTTGTTTTAGTAATCGGCATTTATATTATTGAACTCGTTTTTTTATTAACGCGATTCACCAATGGCATTGACGAAGGTGATGACAAAGCTGCATACATGTATTCTCTTGGAAAAATGATGCCGACATCAGTTGCTGTTCTCACACTCACAATAATTATTGGTCAAATGCTTTTTTCTTCAATTGTGAGAACTATATAGATCTTGAAGACGAAAATCAAGGAAGAATGATGGCTTCAAGAAGAAAAATATGACACTATTTTTTTATTCGAGTTGATATATCAGTAGAAACTCCTGTTTTTCAGCGTCATCGTAGTAGATAATGACTTTTTCAATATAGGCAGGATTATTTGTCTGAATATATAATGGGGTTGAAGCCAGAGTTATACTCGTAGTTTCTTTGTCAGTGTTTAGTCCATCTAAGTCAGCTTGAGTGATGGGATCTAAAATTATACCAGAATGACCATAAGTATACAGGCAATAATTATGTAGTTCTTCTCCAGTTTTCCAAGTTTGATCTGAAGTTCGTGGCCATGGTTTTACTATAAAACGTTCTTTTATCGATAGTTTATTGTTTTGGTTTCCTTCAGCTGAGACTACGATATATTCTGTAGAGATACTAACATTGTAGTAATATGTTTTATCAGGAAAATGAAATTCTGTTGTGTTTTCAAAAAATCTGGTATCCATACCTTCAACTATTGTTGAAAAGCTAGTTGCTATGTTTTTTAATTCAGCGTTTCTCTGCCAATCGTTTAGAAATATTATTGAAAATACTGCAGTAAGAAGGATACCTGTGGCGATTATAAGCCCAATCTGAGACAGCGTAAGACCCATTATGCCAGCATCGTTTTTAATAAATTTTGACATATGATTTACCACCAACATAACATAGTTCAAGGGTTAGATCATAGATTCCTGGATGAAACAAGGCTATAGTTGTCTCATTGTAACTAGAAAATCGTACAATTGAATGAAATGTTGAAAGTGTTCCGTCGTTCATCACAAAATAGTAGTTGTTGCTAGTGTTTTCATCAAGGGATAGATTAACAAGTTCATCATTTCCGTTTTCGGGCATGTCGCCAAATACGACAAATTTCATTGATTCTGGGAATTCTACATGTACTGTTACAAGTGTCCCTTCATCTGCATATTCAAACATGTTTTCTGCTTCTGAGAGGATTCTCTGGAGTTCACATTCTACTTGATAGGTTTGTGATTCTATTGTAATATAGTGTATTGAAAAGACAAGCATTGCAATAACTGCGGTTGCGGTAATAATCGCAACGATAAGATATATTGGAAGTCCCATTATTGCATCTTTATTGCTTAGGAACATGTTTCAAATCCATATTTCATATAAAATGGGGTATTTATATATTTTTAATATTTTTAAAAAGACATTCTATACCGTATTTTATTGTAGAAAATAAGTATTAACTCCACTCTATTCGTTGCTTCATCTTGTTCATAATATATGGTTTTATAAACAACAAAAAAAATTCATTTCATATATCTTGGGTGGGATCAAAATGGATGCAAAAAAAACAATTATTATCGCATTATCATCAGTAGTATGATTATTTCTCTTGTTTTGGTAGCACCTGTTGCATATGTATCTACATACAATTCTGCATATTCATTAACATACCAATCTATCAACTATGTGCATATGTATCTACATAAAAATTCTTATAAATTATTTTAATATTGCTACCTTACAATTATAGGAAATAATAGGATGGGGACGTATGATTGAAAAATGTTCTGTATGTGGAAATAAGTTAGAAGATGATGTCAAGTTCTGTCCAGAGTGTGGAGAAAAAATACCGTCTGTACAAGAAACGAAAAAAGTAGAAACGAAGACAAAAGCCAAGACCAAAAAGAAAAAAACAACAACCAAATTTAGCCTACCTAAGCTGTCTTTAAAAAACGCACCAAAACCAGTAATAGCAGGAATAGCTCTACTTTGTATAGCAATTATTGCAGTCGCCGGTGTCGTAGTGATATCTCCATTTGATACCACGGGTAGTATCGTCAAGGTTGGAGGACGAGTATTTTCTGTTGACATTGAAAACACCTGTGATGCTGATGCAACATGTTACTTAACAGTCGGTGGGTTAAGATATAACCATTTTGGAGCTAACGGAGAATTCAAAGTTCCTTCAGGAGATTCGATCACTATTACACTCGTTGAAGATGTGCTCTTCCGACAAGACACCAGCTATGACATAACTCTCTTTGCAACCATCGGCTACACTGAAAAAGGTACTGCTTCTGATGTAACAGAATCTGCAGAGTTCTCAATCTGTCAAACAGAAGGAGAATTGGTCATCGAAAGCAGTGGAGTACGATAGAACCGTTGAATAACTTCATCTTTCTTTTTCTTCTTTTTTGACGCCTTTTAGAAAGGCATTGTATTCTTTTTCTGAGTCGAAAATAAAAGGCATACCTGGATAGTCACAATCTTTGCAGGCATATTTTACCGTATAACCAGTTAATATACCATCTCTTAGATTTCCTTGATGGATATCTTTACCACCACATTTTGGACAGGCTGATATTTTCATTTCATCATCCCGTTATATAGGAACAGAACCAATTACTCGAGAATATAGTTTTCTTTTAATTTCAACGTTCTAAACATCAATAGAAAAACAAGAATTGTTCGGCTTTTTCCAAACGTTTTCTTACAGTATATAAGTAACAAACGACATAGCTATCATTGAGGCAAATAACATGAATGATGGCGTAAAACAATTTGTTGTTCTCTTAATCGTTGTTTCAACGTTTGTGATACTTGCAAAAATTATTGCAGGAGAACTAGCTTTATTTTAGGTGAAAAGCAGACATTCATCTGGCTTCAAAAAGCTTATATATACTACACTTGTAATAATATAATTGGGGATATCTCTTATGCATAAAAATATGGCAATCAGGAAATGCATCATTTTTCTTGTCTTATGTTTATTTTTATTAACTACTGCTTTTCCGATACTTGGTGTCTCTCAATCAAATCAGACGTATGGCAACATTTCAGATCCGTATCATTATTTCACCTATCAGGAAATGACGGATTTGCTTCATGACCTTGAAGATGCGTATTCTGATATCATGTCGCTTGAGTCAATTGGAGTCAGCTATGAAGGTAGAGATATTTGGATGGTGAAACTTTCTGACAACGTTGAAGATACAGAAGATGAACCAGGTGTTCTTTTTATGGGTGCCCATCATGGAAATGAAAAACCATCCTTTGAAGTTCTTATTTTCTTTATTCAACATATGGTTGAAAACTATGGGAAAGAAAACACCGATGATGATGGAGATGGTCTTGTCAACGAGGATCCTATTGATGGTTTTGATAATGATGGTGATGGATTAGTAGATGAAGATCCTTCTGAAGAACGTGTACGAGACGTGATGAACAATACGCAGATTTTTTTAATTCCGATGGTCAGCCCGGATGGTGTTGAAGCAGATTCAAGAAAGAATTGTGCTCCTAATTATGGTCCTTTTGGGTTTAGTAAAGAGATTACTTCATATGGAGTTAATCTGAACAGAAATTATGATGATCATTGGTTTTTATATTATCTCTTTCCAATGAAGTATCATCTTGTAATGAATATGCTTGATTCAAGCTTTAATTATCGTGGTCCATATCCTTTTTCTGAAAATGAAACAAGATCTGTGAGGGATTTTGTAGAAACACAAGATATCAGTATTTCGTTATCTTATCACTCGTACAGTGAAGTTATGTTTTATCCGTGGATGCATACAACAAGACTTGCTCCACATGAGGATCTTTTTATTTCAATTGGTGAAAACATGTCCAGGATCAATAAATATCGTCTTATTACTGGTGGACAGTATATTATTCCGCGATATGCTGGAACATTAGGATCTTCTGAAAATTGGTTATATCGAGAAAGGGGAATCCTTTCGTTTACGATGGAACTTTGTAAAGAACGTGTGCCATCAAATCCTGCAGTTGTCTATAATGTATGTCTCACGCATGTTGGTGTAAATCTTTATATTTGCGAGAGATCACAGACAGTATAAGCAGAGAAATCCTCTTATGAATCAGCATCTTTTTTTAACAGATTCTAAACGATTTTTATAACAATGATGATAACAATTTTTTTGAATATTTAACAAAATATAAAAGCATTAAAAATATACCTTGAAACACTAAGTCTTTTTGATCAAATTGTGAGAGAAGGGGGATTTAGTGAGGTGGTGAGGAGATGTGATTAAAAACGCTATACCCCCCGTTCTCTAAGTATACATATTGGACTTACAAGTATATAAATTTTTTTATAAAATTATGAATTATATTGATAGCTTTATACGTTGCTAGAATTACACGTAACTAAAAGAAGAAAATTTCACCATTTTTCCCAATATTTACTTTCATCGCTTGGAGGTTTCTCACCACCAGAATATGTTCCACCCCAGACATTTAAACCTTCTTTTTCATCCTTATCAATCTTTTTTTGAAGCATCGTAAGCATCCTTGAATCATCCATTCCAAGCTGCTTCATCTTCTGAGGAGTCGGGACACCATTATGAGTCCAACCTCTACGATAATAAACAGCATCAGCTAGTTTCTGATACTGATCCCTGCGATACTCATAAAGAACCTTAATCTTCTTTTTTGTATCCATTCTTTCTACATCTTTTTCCGACAATTCCAGTTTTTCAACAAGCTGCTTATCATATCTTTCTTTTCTAGAAAGATACTCCATCTCAGTAACAGGCCCCATCGAACGATACGGTATCCAATCATCCTTCCTGCATCCTCGTCCAAGCCATACATTCATCGCACGCTGCCAGTTATAACAACGTTCACTTTGTAAAATCAATTCTTCCTTATCAACATTCCAACCAGTTACCGCGTTTTGAAAGTCAACATAGTTTTGAACATGCCCTGGGACTTTAGCAGGCTCATCTGTTTCTGCATTATCTACCGGCTCCACATCATTCCACGGAAGCTTACAGAGACCATTCAGTCCAAACCAGGTCCGCCACATTGGAAAATAATGAAGCGCTTCTGCCTTATCCCCAAAAGTTGGAATTGCATTATTAACCATATCCATAAAAATAAGCCAAGCTTCATCATGCTGCGGACCCTTCAAAGTAAGCCCATAACCACCCTGCATAGCAAGCGACTCTTTTGTTACATACTCTGAATACTCCAGACCCTTGCTCTCCATACCCGTATCTTCAACAAGCTGTTTATCACCCCATCCTTTTTTAATCAGCCAATCCTTCACCCGACGAACGCCTTTTGAAGCAACCTGTATAAACTCGTCCTTATCTCCTCGGGCTATTCGATGCATGAACTCTAAGGCTGCCTCTGCATTACCAAAACAAAGTTCGAGACCACCACATCGCTCTTTACTTAGAATACCATATTCATACATCTCCATATAAAAAGCAATTGCCGTCCCTGTAGAAATCGTGTCAAGACCATAGGTATCACAATAAAAATTAAATTCAAGAATCCAAAGAGGATCCCAAAGACCCATATTTGATCCACATCCGATTGTTTCATATTCTGGGCCATCAACAGTAACCTTTTCTCCCTTATATGGACCAGTCATTACAGTAAATGCATCAACAGTTTTTGCACAAGCCATCGTACATCCATGCCAGCAACCATCATGAATAACTTTTGTAAAGAGATTATAGAAATGTGGAGAATAAATCTTTGATGCCTTAGGAAAGCTACCGAAACGATAATTTTCAGTAGGAAGCAAATCATATTCATCCATGATTTCAACAAGATGGCCTGTTCCAACAGTACGCATATTACATTGATACCTGTCAAGATCTCTAATTTCCTGATGAAGTTTTGTCCCTACCTTTACAAGAGTTATAGGATCTGCAGGATTATTGGAAACGCCATCAAATCGTTCAACTTTAGCAACAATCGCCTTAATTTTTTTATCCCGGAGTACAGTTCCAAGTCCACCTCTTCCTGCCTGTTTCATACGAGGAACCTTTCGTCTAATATCATAAAATGAAAAGTTAAGACATCCCCAAAAGCTATGTTCAGCACCTCTTCCTGCAGAAACAACAGAGATCTTCTGTCGGGATTTATCAGTATTTTCAGATGCATACATATAGGTAAGTTGTTCGTTAAGCAGATGTGAATCAGTATCTTCATCAGGAGCAGTCTCAATGGTAATGGTACTCTTTTCACCATCAATTACTACAACAACATCTTCTTTTGCTTTTCCTTGAATTTCCAAGGCATCAAATCCAGCAAATTTAAGATATGGTCCAAAGAATCCCCCGACATTGCTGTCACAGATGATATTAGTAGATGGAGAAATGGTAAGACATAATGATTTTCCAGATCCTGCGTATTGTGTTGTTCCGCATAAAGGACCGGTTGTAATAATAAGCTCATTTTCTTCGCTATCCCATCGTGTCGTTGGTTTAATAGAATCCCAAAGTAGTTTTAACCCAAAACCTCGACCACCCGTAAATTTCTTTTTCATTTCTTCAGTGACTGGTTTTTCTTTGATTGTACCGGTGCTGAGATTTACGTAAAGTGTCCTGTTTGCATACCCTCGTTTCATTTCTCCTTTTTTAAACTTGTATTCTGCAATAATTTTATGCGCTGCCCGGATTTTCTTTGTATCCCAAGTATGTTTTGTATTGCCTGTCTTGTAATCTTCAATTGGAATCTGTCCTTCTACCATCGATTTAAACCCCCTGATTATGATACACAACTTCTTTTATATCATCAATAGTTTTTTCAACAAGTTCAAGCGCATTTTCTGGACATGCACGAACACATGAACCGCAAGAAATACATTTGAACGGTTCAATTCTCGCATCAGATGTTCTCATCGCACCAATTGGGCAGAAACCAACACACGCTTGACATCCAACACAGATGTCTTTATCAAGCCATACCACACCATTTTTCCGCCTTGACAACGCTCCTACTGGACACATGTCAAGACATAAACCTCTCTGATCGCAGACATGCATTTGATAACTGTTATTTTTTCGTATGATACGAATCGCTGATTTATCTCCACCGTCTTTTGTTTTAAAATGAATCTGAGAACACGCCTTTTCACATTCAAGGCAGCCAGTACATTTTTCAGGATAAAACTTCAATATTTTGACGGTTTTTGCTTTTTGCATGTCATCCTTCCTATGCATACAGTATAATAATTGTATTTGCGATGACAACAAACCAACATACAAGAGAAATTCCAATGGTTGCTGGGTAATACAATCGATCTCTAATAGCAATATCAAGTTTTTTTGTTGCTAGAACTGCAGGTACGGTTATTCCTCCGATAATTGCAGCGAGAAGACCTGAAGCAAGTATCTGTGGAATGAAGACGAGAAGATTTTCAAGATAGAAACCAGCAGAGGAAAACACAGGAGTTAAAATCTGAGTGACAATATATCCGCCTACATATATGAGATAAGCTGAAGTTATTCCCATACTAACGCTAAGTTTTGGAAGTCGTAATTCGTTGAGATCAAGAGATATTTTATACCATAAAATTTCAAATATCAATCCTTCAGCCATTATTGCAATTGCTGAGCAGATGAAACATCCTCCAAAAGGATTTAACAATCGAAGAGCACCTGCTACAAGACCCATTCCAAGTTGCATACCACGTTGTCTAAAAAGCATTCTACTCATTGTCATAAAAACAATTGCGAAAACTCCAGACATAATGGCACCAGCAGGAAGATTAGCATCACGTAAGGACGATCCTATGATACACTCTGAGAATCCCCAAAGCGAGCCAAATACAATTATTCCTGCAAAAAGTTTCATTTTTTCCATTTTTATTTCACCTCAATTTTTACAATATCTTTTATTCTAAACGCCTTTGCCAAATCAGAAAATATTGATTGTCCTTCTTCTGTCAAAATACCGTTTTTCATGTTTTCCCATTTCACAGTTTTTTGATATCCATCTGAAGCAATAATTGTATATTCATGTTTTTCTGGCTCTGGAATCCCAATCTTCATCATTAAAGTATCAAGCGCTATGCCTGAAAATGTCTCAATAGTTCTTTCTTCTCCGATAAAAAATAATTGATCAACGGTATACTCTTGACCATTTATGTCAATATATTCCGAATTTATCTGTGTTGCATAGACATAGATTGAAGATAGGCTGCCTATGAAAAGCACAGCAACAGCAAGAATTGGTATGAGTTTTTCCTTCCCCATAGTATCGAGTGCACGGATACTATATGACCTATTTAAAAATTATGACTACTGATTTTTTATTGCAGACCTTTTTTTCGTATTTTTTGAGCAAACTTCCTGATGACCTCCTCATCATTTGGCCTCCATTGAATCTTCTCAAGAAGTGCATAGGCAATTTCATTATTGACATCATGTAAGTTCCTCAGTATTGATTTCTCATACGAATTAATAAAGATTCTGCAGAGTTGTAACTTTTCATCGGTAAACATTGGATCAGTGCTGAGAATGGATGCACACATGCCAATAATATCTTCTATTGGTTTTCCGCATCTTGATTCTTCAAAATCAACACCCCATATCCGATCAGTTAGAATAAAATTTCTTAGTATTGAATCACCGCGGATAAAAATCTTATCTGTTTTTTTGAAATATGTATGAAATTTGGAGAACCATTCAGCTAGAAGATACATCAGCCTTTGTTTTTCTGAACTTGTAGTTTTTTCATCGTTTATCACATCACACAGGTTTTCTCCAATAATATAGCTCATCTCAATGACGTTATTTTCTTCATCTTTTTCTAGAGGAGTAGGCATGTTTAGTTTTGATGATCCCTTCTTAAGAATTGCATATTCTGTTTCCATGTTTTTTTTGAAACCTGGTGCATACCATTTTAGCACACGTGGTTTATCATTAAGAATTACATAGCATACCGTGTTTTTTTTACTGATAAATCGTTTTTGAATTACTGTATTTTTGTATTTTTTATGATTTTTTATGAGTTCTTCTATGTCTTTCATTATGTAATTCTCCTTATTTCTGTAATTTATTCTCATTAAGTTTTCTTGAGGTAAGATAAATGCCTAATAGAATAATAGTTCCTCCAAGGATAGTGTATACAGATGGTTCTTGATTAATTGAAGGTATTGCATATGCAAGAATGGTAGAACCAATTGGCTCTCCTAGTAGAGCAACAGATGCTATTGATGCTTTTATATATTTTAAAGACCAATTATAGGTTGTATGTCCAAATATTCCTGCTACTATTGCCATTAGAAATATTATTTGATAATCTTTGATACTGAGATTGTTTACCGGTGAGTTGAATAGGAGACATATAAAGAATAATGTAATTGTTCCAACACTATAGACTATTAATGCATATGTAAGAACCGAAATATCTTTTCTAAGTTTCCTACCTCCTAAAATATAAAGCCCTGCTGCAACTCCTCCAAGCATTGCAAGAATATTTCCTTCTAATGTATCTAGCCCCATAAATGAAAATCCGTAATTACCATAAACAAGTGTTATGACACCTACTACTGAAATTGAAATCCCTATTGCATTAATTTTTGATAATTTTTCTTTAAGAAAATAATATGAGACTGGACCTACTAAAATTGGGTGAGCAGTTACAAGTATTACAGAGCTTGCAACTGAAGTTTTTGTTAGTGATGTTATCCATAAAGCAAAATGGGTTGCAAGAATTATCCCGATGATTATCATCATAAATATTGTTGATCGAGGTAATTTTACAATTTCTAATCTTGTTTTCTTCTGAAATAGAACAAATGGTAATATAATCAGGGTTGTAAAAAAAAGCCTGTAAAATGAAATTGTCAAAGGTGGAGCATCACAAGATATTATAAGAATAGCTGCAAATGAAACTGCAACAATTGATGTGAAAAGAGCAACATATGGCTTTTTCATTAAAAATAGGTAAAGAAATTACTACTATATGTTTTTCTTGTCTTTTTTTAAAAAAATAATGATTTTAATTTGAAAAAAGTTGAAATGGGAAGTATTTATATATCTGTAATAATATAATATGTTTAAATGAAGGATTTGAAAAAATTATTTTCGGCATTATTTTCAATCATTATATTAGTTGGAATCCTATCACCGTTATCTTATTCTTATGAAATATATGATTCTTCGATTTACTTAACTCAGGATATTCCAAAACCCATTAATCGCATAGATAATCTAACTCTATTAGAAATGATTCAACAAGTCAATGAATCAACACTAGAAAATCATATTCAAACAATTCAAGATTTTGGCCCTCATCCAACTGGGTCTATTGAATTGGAAGAGGTAAAAGAATATTTATATCAACAATTAAATGAATATGATCTTTCTGTTGATCTAAAACCTTGGAATTACAAATTCAAATCTGGATACAATGTTGAAGCAACATTACCTGGTATAGGTTCAAGTAATGGGATTGTTATTATTTGTGCTCACTATGATAGTGTCGCTGTTTCCCCTGGAGCTGATGATGATGGTTCAGGTGTTGCCTCAGTTCTGACAATTGCTGAGATTATGAGCAAAACTGAGTTTAATTCAACAATTAAATTTGTATTGTTTTCAGGTGAAGAACAAGGACTTTATGGCAGCCATAAATATGCAGAAGAAGCATATGAAAACCAGGAAAACATCATAGGTGTTATCTGTCTAGACGGAGTTGGATATGCAGACAATTATCTTTCAGGTCATACAATTAAAAACTTCGCTGATGAATCATCAGATTGGATTGTTGATATTAGCAGATCAATTATCAAAGAATATACTGAATATGTTAATCTTGAGATACTAAGATTTCCTAATGAACGAATCAGTGATCATCATTCATTTTATGAGTTGGGATTTCAAACAAGTTATTTTTTAGAATATACAATAAATCCATACTACCATACATCAGAAGATACAATTGACAAAATGAACATGTCCTATCTGACAAAGATTTGCCGTCTGGCATTGGGAACTATTGCAGGAATTGCAGAAGTCAATCGAGTACTACGAAATGACGATATAGAAATTAGCATGAAAGGATCTATTTTGTCATATCCTGCTCAGTTGATTGTACGAGTGGAAAATAAAAGATATTCTGACGATACTGCTAATCTTACAATCCATATAGAAATGAAGAATTTTTTTACCGGAGAATATATTGAAGGACCGTATAATTCGTCATCGAATTGGATTTTTCAAAAAGAGATAAATGACTATTGGGAATTTGTTTTAGCATCACATATATATAGTTTTGAGCTCATAAACCTTGAGGTGACGATAAAAGGATTCAATGATGACATTGGACTCTATAAAGAGAGACATACCTTTGGTGTTGTGGGCAAAAGTTTCATACTCCTTGTCCCTAAATTTTGAATGTTTTTATGTTGATGCAACCATTGGTTTTCTATAATTTATAATGAGCATACTTGTAAGAATAAGAGATAATGCTCCCAGTATCGCAAATGGTATCCATATTCCAAATATGTCAGATAAAACGCCTCCAAAAAACAGAAGCATGGTTCCTCCACCAAGCTGAAGCGTGAAAATGATACCAAATGTTCTTCCTTCAACAGATTCATGTGTTGCTTCAGAGATAATGGAAAACAATGCAGGATATGTTAGAAATGTGGAAACTCCTAAAAGTAACATTATTCCTATAAGAACGATAATATTTGTAAAATACGTTAAAAAAAATCCCATCACACCCATCGTTAAATAACAACAGAGGATTACTCTTTTTCTCCCTAGAAGAGAAGCCATCCTGCCATAAGAAA